>DAHXOM010000354.1 GCA_027364825.1 bacterium
AATCTATTGAGTCACACTCCGTCATTGGTTGATGGTGCTCCTGGTTTGTTTTCCAAAAGCAGCTTCTTTTTTAAAGATGTCCCGGCCCTGTAGACAATGACCTTGCGTGCAGATATCATCATCGGCTTGTCTGGCTGCGGATTGCGTCCCAGGCGTTCTTTCTTTGCCCGTGCATAAAATGTCCCGATACCCATGATTTTTACTTTTTCCCCGCTGGCAATGCCTTCTTTGATAAGATCAAAGAAGGTTTCAACGATGTCCGTCGCGTCCCTTTTGGTAAACCCTATGTCCCTGTGAATGAGTTCGACAAGTTCGGCCTTTGTAACCGACATACACTATCTCCTTTTACTCTCCCGGAAAAACCCTTTTCTTCTGCTCAATCTTCAATCCCAGTGCCTGGATGACCTTTCTCTTGGTGTCCATTCGGCAGTCCTGGCCGCATTCTATCCGTGTAATCGTCAGTACCGATAGCCCGGCTTTCCGTGCCAGTTCCGCCTTGCTCAGAAGCGCTTTATTCCTAATCTGTTTGCATATTTCACTCCAAATCGGCAGGTGATTTCAATCCAAATCGACACCCTATTTCACTGCAAATCGGCAGGGGGGTGAGATGAAGGAAACGACCCCTTAAAAAGGAGCTCATGCGAACGCTGGTTTAATCAAAAAAGTGGTAGTTTGAACCTATTAAAATCGAAAATAGGAGGTTTGGATGCCAAATGAGAGGTTAACCATGCGTAAGATTAAAGAGGTGTTGCGTTTAAAGTACGAAAACGCACTGAGCGATAGTAAGATAGCAAACAGCTGCTGTATAGCCAGAAGCACTGTTGCTGATTATATCAGCAAAGCAAAAAGAGCCGGGATAACATGGCCAATCCCGGAAAGTATAGACGAGACAGAGCTTGAAAGGTTGTTATTTCCCTTACCGGCGCATACAGATCCACACCAGAGGGTTGAGCCCGACTGGTCATATGTGCATCAGGAGCTCAAGCACCCGGATGTAACAAAGATTCTTTTATGGCAGGAGTATAAAGAGAAACATCCGGAGGGATACCAATATACCAGGTTCTGTCAGCTTTATAATAAGTGGGTAGGCAAGCTCAGCCTTGTTATGCGTCAGGATCACAAGGCAGGAGAGAAGCTGTTCGTAGACTACTGCGGGACAACGGTACCGATAACGGATCGGTACCGCGGAGAGATTAAACAAGCGCAGGTATTTGTCGCAGTCCTGGGTGCGAGCAATTACACCTATGTCGAGGCATCATACAGTCAGGGTCTTCATGACTGGATAACCGCGCATGTCCATGCATTGGAATATTTCGGAGGGGCAACCGAGGTTATCGTCCCTGACAATCTGCGTTCCGGGGTATCGCATGCATGCCGGTATGAGCCTGACCTCAACCCCACCTATAGGGATATGGCAAACCATTACGGAACAACAATTATCCCTGCGAGGGTACGCAAGCCAAGGGATAAGGCAAAGGTAGAGGCAGGTGTGCAATTAGTACAGCGGTGGATCCTTGCACGTCTGCGCCATGAGACATTCTTTTCTCTTACCGCACTGAACACCCGCATCAAGGAATTGCTCATCTGGCTCAATAACCGTCCGTTCAAGAAGCTTGAGGGGTCCAGAGAAAGCCTTTTTAACACCATAGATAAGCCTGCATTAAAACCCTTGCCGATAGAGTCCTACGAGTATGCTGAATGGAAGAAGGCACGGGTAAACGTTGATTACCACATAGAGGTAGATAAGCACTACTACAGTGTCCCGTATCAATTGGTAAGCGAGCAGCTTGATGTGCGCATAACAGCAGCCACGATAGAATGTCTTTATAAAGGCAACCGGGTAGCGAGTCACAAGCGCAGTGATGAGCAAGGCAAGCACACCACACTATCCGACCACATGCCGAAGGATCATCAGGAATATGTAGCATGGACGCCTCAGAGGATTGTAAGCTGGGCAGCAAAGTCCGGTGAGCATGTGGCATTGCTTACAGAGAAGATTCTTACACAAAGACCATATCCGCAGCAGGGGTTTCGCTCAGTGCTTGGGATCATGCGTCTTGGCAAGCATTATGGGGATACGAGGCTTGATGCAGCCTGTAAACGTGCTCTTGAGATAGGGGCAAGCAGTTATAAAAGCATTGAGTCCATATTGAAAAACGGGCTTGACCAAAAACCGCTACCACAACAGGATAATTCACTTTATGAGCCTATTGAACATTCCAACATACGCGGGTCACAATACTATCAATAAATAAAAAGGAGGAACTTTATTATGTTAATAAATCCAACGCTTGATAAGCTGTATGCACTAAGACTTACCGGTATGGCAAAGGCATACAAAGAACAGGAACAAATGAAAGATATCGAGGAATTAAGCTTTGAAAACAGATTTGGATTGCTTGTGGACACAGAGATGACAGAGAGAGAAAACCGTCGTCTTGCGAGCAGACTGAGGAATGCAAAGCTCAGACTGAACGCCTGTATTGAAGACATTGACTTGCGTTATCAAAGAGGGCTGGACAAGCATCTTTTGCCACAACTCGGATCGTGCCAATGGATAAAAGACCATCTCAACGTGCTTTTGACCGGGCCTACCGGCATAGGGAAGTCCTATATAGCCTGTGCCCTTGCCCAAAGTGCATGTAGACAGGGTTACAAATCCCTTTATAAGAGGCTGCCACGGCTGCTTGAGGATCTCGGTATTGCAAAAGGAGACGGCAGATACAACAAACTGCTTACCAATCTTTCAAAAACAGACCTCCTGGTGCTTGATGACTTTGGACTGTCCAAACTCACCGAAGAACAATGCCATGACTTGCTGGAGATTATAGAAGACCGGCATGGATTGAAATCTACCATTGTCACCAGCCAATTGCCTGTTAAAAACTGGCATGATGTTATGAAAGACCCTACGCTTGCAGATGCTATCCTGGACCGCCTTGTCCATAACGCTTACAAGATTGCCCTGAATGGAGAATCCATGAGAAAGGAGAAGAAACCCTTGACTTAATACGAGATATTAGGTGTGATTAAAACACCAGCGTCGCAAAGCTCCGAGGGGGGGTGCCGATTTGGATTGAAACAGGGTGCCGATTTGAGTGAAATACACA
>DAHXOM010000359.1 GCA_027364825.1 bacterium
ACATATAGCGGTGTGTCCAATAGGTCAAAAAATGCACTTTCCCTCCAGGGATTAAGAGCCGTGGAGACTATAAATAAAAGATTAGATTTAATCCGACACTTAAACTATCTAAAGGTGCAATAGACTTTCTGTTATTTTGATACAGGTTAATGTGTCTGTACCTCAATTCCAGGCCCAACGAAGAGTCAGAGGTCAAGTATGTTTCCATGCCTATCATGCCCTGTGCTCCTGCACCAAATCCGGTGTCCGTACCCTGCACCCCGTTTACCTTTTGTTTCAGAGACAGGGACGCAAGATAAACAGGTCCTATGCCAGCATAAATCCCGAAGTTATTCATAGGTACAAAAAGTAAAATATTTACAGATACCGGAAAACCGGAATAGGAATTTGCTATTGTTGTACCCGAGATATTGCTGGAAAGCGAACCATAGAGATAATCAAATTCCCCGGATAGCATGAGATCTTCGGTTATACCGTACCGTGCCGATACTCCTAAATAACCTATTGAACCGGTCTGATTGTTTATGTTATTTTCCGTATCGGCATTTATGCTGTAGGATGAATAGGCGATGTTCGCATTTATTGACCATCTGTTCTTTATCGACCTGCCTCCTGTTTCCGGGGAAACTTCAACTGCCCCTGGTATCAGGATACCTGTTTCAGGTGTGAACGTCGTTGAGGTGAAGTTTTCCGTTGAATCTGCCTGCACCGGCACAAGGGAAACTGCCGTTATCAGGACTGTCAGTAAAAATACCTGGTAAAGAACTCTGAATTGTTTCATTAGAATTTTTCTCCTTTTGCCTCTCGGATGTGACTTCCTATAGGCTTTATTCTGTTCCATATATTTATAAAGAAAAGCACGATACCGAGTATCTCTCCGGAAGAACCCGCCACAACGGCCCACGCTGTCCACGGTGATACGATAAATCCGCTTACAATCTCGCTCAAAGAGCGTACCGATATTGCTGCAAACATAACGTAAAAAGTAATCTCCGCAAGCAAAGGGCTGTAAAAAACTTTTTCCCTCGGTCTCGGGAAAAGCCAGAGTGCAATCCCCATGATAAGCATCATAACAAATCCAACCAGGATTAAATGTGTGTGTGCCGTGATCATGGACTGGGGGACCCCTGAACCGGAAATATTGATTCTGTAGGACATATATCCGCCCAGCAGTAAACCGAGGACTAAAAACAAAATGGCAGATTTTACATAATATCTTGCGAGTGTAAACATATTCGCTGAAAGGATAGAAATTTTACGAGAGTATTTTTTATATAAAGTATCCTGCTTTTCTTCATGCATATGTTATGTTCACAGTATTGCTTTTTATGCAAGAAAAAATGTGCGGGGATATCAAATGTGTTCAGTCAATATTCTCATTGAGATTGCACTCAAGATGTGTTAAAAACCGGAACATACGTTGGAGGGTGTTATGGAAGAAAATATTGCGCAGAGTCTTTACAAGAGGGCACAGAGTCATCCGGATGAACCGGCGTTTATGTTCAAGGAAGAGGGGAAGTATGTTACAAAATCTGTAAAATGGTTCTGGGACAGGGTAGAGAAAATTGCGTCGGGTCTTCTCTACCTTGGAATCAATGAAACAGATAAAATAGCCATCATGAGCGCTACAAGGGTTGAATGGACACTCGCCGATCTTGCCATTATATCATTGCGCTGCATCACGGCAACTATCTATCCTTCATTACTCGAAAAAGACATTAAATTTATACTTGATAACTCCGACTCAAGGTATGTATTCGTGGAAAACGCATCGCTATTAAACCATGTACTGAATGTCAGAAAGGATTTGCCAAAGCTCGTCAAGATCATTGTGCTGGAGGATTCTCCGGTCGGCAATGAAAACGTTTTAACGCTGAAACAATTGGAGAAATTGGGAGAGGAGCATTTAAACCGGGAAGAGATAACAAGGCGTATGGATACTATTACCATGGACGATGTTGCAACTATCATTTATACGTCCGGAACAACAGGGCCGCCCAAGGGCGCCGAGATCATCCACAGGAATATCATTACGAACTTGAAAGACCTCCTTTCCTTAAGTTTCAACCTGCCCGAGGATATAACACTCGGGTATTTGCCGCTCGCTCATGCTTATGAGAGGATAAACCAATTTGGAGCAATTTATGTGCATATGATTTACGCATATGCGGAAAGTCTCGACACCATAGCTCTAAATATCGCAGAGGTAAGGCCTACAATACTGCCGGGAGTACCGAGGGTTTATGAAAAGATCTATGCCCGCATAATCAATGGAATAGAGAAAGGCCCCAAAATAAAGAAAACATTGTTTTTATGGGCGCTGAATATCGGCAAGGCATCACTGCCTTACAGACAGAGTGAAACACCGATGCCTTTGGGCTTAAGGTTAAAATATGAAGCGGCAAAGATGCTTGTTTTCAATAAAATCAAGGAAAAGCTCGGCGGCAGATTAAGGATAGGCATTACAGCGGCAGCTCCTCTTTCACCTGCTATAATAGAGTTTTTTAATGCACTTGGTATTCCCATCTATGAAGGGTACGGCATGACAGAGACCTTTGCTCCTGCAATTATCAGTTATGGGAAAAACTTTAAGATTGGTTATGTCGGTAAACCCCTTCCCAGTATGCAGGTAAAAATAGCGGGAGACGGTGAAATCTTAATGAAAGGGCCTGCAGTGTTCAAAGGTTATTACAAAAAACCCGAGGGGACGCCGGCAATGATAGATGAAGAGGGATGGCTCCACTCCGGCGATCTCGGTGATATTGATAAAGACGGGTTTGTGAGGGTTACCGGCAGGAAGAAGGACCTTATCATAACGGCTGGAGGCAAGAATATTACCCCGCAAAATATAGAGAACATTTTTACATCGGATCCTACTATAGCTCAGTGTGTTCCCTATGGGGACAATAAAAAATATCTTACGGCTGTACTTGTTCTGAACGAACAGGAGATAAAAGCGTGGGCCGGACAAAATAATATAGTTTTTCAGGATTACAACGATCTGATACGGAATGCCCGGGTACATGAATTCATCAAGCAAAAGGTTGATAAATGTAATGAGAAGCTTGCATCGTTCGAAACGATAAAAAAATTTATTATCTCGGACCATGACTTTAGCATGGAATCAGGCGAACTGACGCCGACCATGAAAGTGAAGAAAAACAAGGTTATCGAGAAATTCAAAAACCAGCTGGACGGCTTATACGAAAAGGATTGAACCCGGTCCTGAAGATTATCACAGGGAAGGAAGAGTTTGATACGAAGCGAAGTTTATCCCGTTAGAAATGTCGTAAATTCAGAACGAAACGATCTAGTCCCCTGTATGCATTTTAAAGAAGGGCATTTCTAACGGGGGGCTCATTTGTTCGGGGCATCTTGTCAAAGGCGGGGTCGAGCTGTCCTCCTTCTTAACAGTTTAAACGGTTCAAACGGTTTAAGCCGCTGCATTTTTCGGGTCAGCGTGTACCGAGGTATGCCTCGATGACCGCCTTGTTTTTCTTGATATCATCCGGCAGGCCTTCGGCGAGTTTTTTCCCGTAATCGAGCACCACGATCCAGTTTGCTATGTCGGACACAAAACGCATATCGTGTTCTATCAGGACCACATTTATCTTTTGTTCACGGATCTTTTTTATTGCAAGAACAAGCTCTGTTTTCTCGGTAGGGTTCAACCCGGCTGCCGGCTCGTCGAGTAAAAGCAGTTTCGGTTTTGTGATAAGCCCCCGTGCAAGTTCGAGCAATTTACGTTCACCGTAGGAAAGCTCACCGGCTTTATTGTCTTTTTTGCCGGCAATACCCACAAACTCAAGCATTCCTATTGCCTCCTGTCTGAGTGCCGATTCCATCGTTAGGAATTTTTTAGTACGGAATATCGCATCCGTGATGCCGTAGGAGAATTCGGCCCTTTTCGATCCCCCGATCAGCACATTCTCAACCGCACTTATATTGGCAAATAGCGCAAGGTTCTGAAAGCTTCTGTAGATACCCTGCGACGCTATCTCATACGGTCTCCTTCCCGTTAATTCAACGGATCCGTCGTACAGGATACTGCCAGAAGAAGGTTTCAGAAAGCCCGTTATACAATTGAACAGCGTTGTCTTGCCGGCACCATTGGGTCCTATAATACAAAGCACCTCGCCCTTTTTTATGTCGATCGTTACGCCATCCAGAGCTTTCAGGCCCCCGAACATGACACCGACATTGTCGATGGATAAAATTGCACTGTTCTCCATACTACGCCTTCTTCCCCAGCAATCCATTGGGCTTGAACAGCATCATGGTGATAAGCAGCAGTGCGAATATCAGCATCCTGTAGATCACGAATTCTCTTAATAGCTCGGGCAGTACCACAAGGGTAAACGCTCCCAGCAGGACACCTGCTATGTTCCCCATGCCGCCGAGTATTACCATCGCAAGCACGTACACGGATTCAATAAACGTGAAACTATCCGGTGATACAAACATCTGTTTTGAGGCGAACAGAACGCCTGCAACACCACCGAAAAACGCACTTAGCATGAAATACAGCGTTTTTACCTTATAGGTGTTGATAGCGACCATTTCCGAAGCGCGCTCATTTTCCCGTATCGCTACGGCATACCTCCCGAACATGGATCTTTTAATCCTGGAGAGGATATAGATCTGGATTATGACAAAGCATAAGACAAGATAAAAGAACCGTATGCCTGTTGACAGCTGTATCCACGGCAGGGACGGCCTCGGTATGTTCATGATGCCGTTTGGCCCGTTGGTAAGGCTGTCCCAGTTGTTCAGCACGATCCTTATAATTTCGCCGAACCCGAGCGTTGTAATGGCGAGGTAATCGCCCTTGAGCCTTAATGTCGGGATGGCTATGATTAGGCTGAAGGCAGAAGCAACGATGCCTCCGAGCATCATTGAACTCCAGAATCCGATGCCGAATTTAGTGGATAGGATCGCATAGGTGTATGCGCCGATCCCGTAGAATGCAATATATCCTAGGTTGAGCAGTCCGAGATCGCCGACGAGCAGGTTGAGTCCGAGTGCGAGCATCGAATAGAACAATACCGAGGTGAATACATCGAGGCTGTAGCCGTTCAGAAACAGCGGCAGTATGATCGCAGCAGCCAGCGCAAAAATCCATGCAGAGCGGCCCGCAGAGGATAACCGCGTGTGAGCCCAGGAGAATCCCGGTTTATTGACCCGTGGTTTTTTCCTTATGAAGAGATTGAATACAAGAAGGCCCGCCAGGACGAATACAGCCGCAAAGATCGATCGTACCATTCCCATGATGGGGAGCGATACCGCAAATATCCATACAAGGGGAAGGATATATGCCTTGAGAATAGATCTGATCGATGATGGAAGGTTCATGCCTGTTTCTTTCCGAACAACCCTGAAGGCTTTATAAGCAGCAGCAGGATCAATATAATAAAGGCAAAAGCGTCTTTATAATCCGATGACAGGTACGCTGCACCCAGGCTTTCCAAAAGCCCGAGTAACAGCCCTCCAACCATGGCACCCCGTATGTCTCCGATACCGCCGAGCACTGCTGCTGTAAAGGCCTTGATACCGACGAGATAACCGATATAAAAATTTATCATGCCGTAATAAAATCCCACCAGTACCCCTGCAATGCCGGCAAGCCCGGAGCCTATAATAAAGGTAATGGAGATGATGGTATCGACGTTTATGCCGACGAGCTGGGCCGTGACCGGGTCCTGCGAGGTTGCCTTCATTGCCCATCCTGTCATGGTCTTATTAACAAAAAGGTCCAGGGACAGCATAATGATGACGGCAACTGCAAATATAATTATCTGGTTTGAGGTTACCGATACACCGTATATATTGAATGCCGTATTTAACAGGTTGAGGGAAATGTAATTTTTGTCCGAAGCTCCCTGCCCGATCATCACAAAATTTTGCAGGAATATGGATGCGCCGAGTGCCGTTATGAGAAGAGACAGGCGGGAAGAATCACGGATGGGTTTATACGCGAACTTTTCTACGGTAAATCCGTAAGCCATGGACAGAAGCATGCCCCCACCCATGGCCAAAAACACAATCCCTATGCCGGATGAATGATGTGCTCCGAGCAAGGCAAGCACGAGCAACCCGCCGTACGCTCCGATCATGTATATTTCGCCGTGAGCAAAGTTTATAAGCTCGATGATGCCGTATACCATAGTGTAACCGAGTGCGATTAAGGCGTAGACACTGCCCGTGGTGATGCCGTTGACTATCTGCTGGATAAAGATTCGCATAAAATGCCGTATACCATATCTTATGCTCATCAGACAACCTGAACCAGGATTGCGGGGGTACAGGACTATTTCGTGCTACCGGTGATATTTTTTTCGGAGAGTAGAGTCCTGAGCTCCTCTTTGGTAAGAAGCCCTTTTTCCACGATAACATCGGTAACGGGTCTTTTTTCTTTTAAGGCTTGTTTTACGACCTCTGCCGCTTTGAGATACCCGATATGAGTATTCAATACGGTCGCTATTGCAGGTGTATGGCTGAAATAAAAATCAAGCCTTTCTTTGTTTGCCGTTATGCCATCGACTGCCTTTTGCGTGAATACCGGCAAAAAGTTTTTTAATATATCGATGGATTCGAGGAGGGTATTTGCCATGACAGGCATCATCACATTCAGTTCAAGCTGTCCTGCCTGTTCTGCCATCGATACGGTAAGACCGTTGCCGATGATCCTGAAACAGATCATATCGAGCGCCTCGGCCATCACGGGATTTGCCTTGCCCGGCATGATTGATGATCCGGGCTGTACGGCCGGAAGTGATATCTCTGCAAGCCCGGTAACTGGCCCTGAGGATAAGAGTCTGAGGTCGTTTGCGATCCTGATAAGCTCGAGGGCTATCGTGCTGAGGATACCGGATGTGGAGCTTATGGCCAGCCTTGACTGAAGTCCCTCTCTCAAGTCACGGGATGAAAACAGACGAAAGCCGGTGAGTGTTCTCAGGTGCTTTAAAACGGTCTTCCGGTACCCGCGCGGCGTATTGATACCCGTGCCGGTGGCAGTCCCACCGATGGGGACTTCAAGCAGGGTCGGATTGTGCACCGTACTTAAAACATTATTCAGCATGGATGCTGTTTTATGCAGGGTTGCGGCATAGGCATGGAATTCCTGTCCCAGTGTTACCGGCACGGCATCCTGCAGGTGCGTCCTGCCGGACTTCAGGAGTTTCTGAAAAGCCACGGCCTTTTTCAGGAAAGCAGCCTCAAGCTGTTGCAAGGAAACAATAAGCGGTTTTATATTGAGCAGCAGTGCGATATGCGCGGTTGTCGGGAACGTATCGTTTGTTGATTGTGACATGTTTACATGGTCATTCGGGCTGATATGGCTGTACTCGCCTTTTTTGTATCCAAGATTCTCAAGCGCGATGTTTGCGATGACCTCATTGACATTCATATTGAGCGATGTGCCCGCACCTGCCTGGTACTTATCTATCACGAACTGGCCCGTATACTTACCCGAGAGTATACTGTCGCATGCCTTTATGATCGCATATGCCTTCTTTTGTGGAAGTACGCCGAGCTCGTGATTCGTCAGAGCGCAGGCCTTTTTTACCAGCACATACGACCTGATCAGCAAAGGATGATTTCTTTCTCCGCTTACCGGAAAATTGGAAAGGGCACGCATGGTCTGAACGCCGTAGTATGCATTCCCGGGAACCTTGAGACTGCCCAGGGAATCCTTCTCAATACGGTAGTTCATGATAAATAAATAATTATCCTTGCCGGTGATGCAAAAAAGTGCCGGTTATCGTATCAGGAGCTTCCAGGTATAATGGATCGTGTAGCTTCCGAATATAAGGCTCACGAGGTTGATGAGGATTTCGAAGAACATACCGCTGTTGATATGCTTGTACATACCGTTCTCGATATTATACAGCACGTCCATCAATCCCAGGAAGACAAACGTGCCTCCTGCGACGATGCCCCACATTACACCCGCTGATTGGTGATGATAAAGGAAGTATGCCGATAAAAAGAAGGCAATACTCATCCACAGGTCGGCGGCAACAAAGCTTTTCTGAAAGACCATGTAACATTTTTCGTCTGTCGATTGAACACTGCCGGGGACAAAGAAGAACAGTATCCAGAAAATGATGGTGAATACACCGGCAAGCACTTCGAGCACGATGAATACCATCGATGCGCTGGCT
>DAHXOM010000360.1 GCA_027364825.1 bacterium
GACTCCGGCGTTTGAAACCTATCATCGGGCATTGCCGATAATGCTTTTACAACAACCGCCTCAAGCTCCGGGGATACCGATGGATTTATCAGAGAAGGTCTGCAATCGATCATCGATGCCTTGACCTGTTTTAAGAGTGTCATGTCCGTATCCCCGGCATACGCCTGTCTGTGGGTAATCAGTTCGTATAAGATCAGCGCAATAGAGTAAAGATCGCTTCTGTTATCAAGCGTCTCGCCGCGCGCCTGTTCCGGGGACATATATCTGAGCTTTCCCTTTAAGGTGCCTGCTACTGTTGTTGTAACAGACCCTCTTGCCTTTGCTATGCCAAAATCCGTTAACTTTACATCACCGTCAAAGGAAAGCAATATGTTGTGCGGTGTTATGTCCCTGTGTACGATGCCGGCACTGTTGCCGTCAAAGTCCTTAATCGATGCGGTGTAGCAAATTGCCTTGAGAATCTCTGCTATAACATAGATGGAGATGTTGATGTTCGGTTGTATCTTGCTGCTCATGAGCGAGCTGATGAATTCGGAAAGGTCTACGCCGTCGATGTACTCCATTGCTATGTACAGCGTCTTATCTATTTCTCCGAAATCGACGATCTGGACAATGTTCGGGTGAACAAGCCTTGCATTGATCCTTGCCTCATCGATAAACATATTCACGAATGATTGATCGGATGAGATCTGTTTGTGCATGAGCTTCAATGCAACTGGTTTTTTAAAGCCGTACGGTCCTGTCATGCATGCCATATACACATCAGCCATGCCCCCGCCTGCTATAAGCCTCGAAAGATTGTATTTTCCGAGCCTCTGATTATTGAATAACAAATCTATCTCCGGCAGTAATCGTAAAATATGCAGCGGTCCCCGCTTTTATCTCCATAACCTGCACGGCACCCTTTACCGGCATCGAGAACCTGAAAGGCTTAAGCTGTTTGACGGCAACGACCCGAAGTGTTTTGTCCAGATAGACCACATCGATACTGAATCTCATAAACATGGTATGCACCCAATTACAATTTTTAATCAGCATTGCTTGATCCGGCCGCAGGTCGCGCCTGAACATAAGGCCCATGAACCTGCTGTATAGGGAACCGGCTGTCGTAAGCCCGAAACAGGGATTATGGCTTACAGATGATGAGATGCTCTTTAACCTTTTTATAAACATCCGTGTCCTTTTGCGTTATGTCCAATGCCTGTTGGTATAGTCTGCAGGCCTCGGGTGTGTTTGCACTGGAAATCATATATGCTGTCTTGTATAACTTTTCCGCCTCTTCGTTTAAAACAGAGACTCCGCGTGCTGCCTCTGCATTGGTTGGATCATACTTCAAAGACTCCTGGAAACAGACGTTTGCACGTTTCTGCTGACCGTCTGCGAGTGCCTGTTTACCCTGCAAACCATACGACAGGGAAAGGTACTTGCGGAACGTATGTTCGTTCACAGAGCCATGAATACCGAGCACGTTGACGAATGTTTGAACTTTATCAAAAGATTTTATGGCCAATTGATAATCACCCGATTCAAACGCTTTTTGACCGATACTGATATATTTTTTTATATTTGAAGACAACACAATTTTTTTTGCATCATCCGTTTTATGTGTATTTGACCACAGCCGTACAGCGGTGGAAAAATCTCCTTTCTTGTAAGCAGTGTCCCCTGTGTTTTTCACGGGGTCCTTTTTTTTGACCATGGAGGTATTTACCC
>DAHXOM010000166.1 GCA_027364825.1 bacterium
TACATGACGATGAATGTTTCTGTTCAGATGGATACATCTTCCGCCGGATTTCTTTTTTCGTCCGTGCGGCCTCTCGACATTCAAAACAATTGAAAATTCTAAAATACATGATTAGTGTTAGTGAATTGAACCCGTTGGAAAGTCCCCCCTTGGCGGATAAGTCCTCTGGCTTAGACGCGGCTTGAAACCGCGCCCTCTCTTTAAGAGGCCTAAAATTATGATAGTAACCCGGCCAAACAGTAAAGGATTATCTGACGGGATAAAATAAAGGAGAGTATATGTATCCGATTCTTTTCCACTACGGACCCATAACCATTCACGCTTACGGCGTTGCAATGGCCACAGCTTTTATCGTTGCGATCTACCTTGCGACAAGGAAAGGTAAAAAACTCGGCATGGACCCGAACATTGTCCTGGATATGAGTTTCTGGATCATGATCGGCTCCATTATCGGGGCAAGGATAATATTTATCATAACCATGTGGGGCTACTACATGCAGAATCCGCTCGAGATGCTTGAGATATGGAAAGGCGGGCTTGTGTTCTACGGCGGTTTGTTCGGCGGTATCCTTGCCATGTATATTTATCTGAAATGGGTGCAGCAGGAGTTTTTCAAGTTTGCAGATCTCATCTCGCCGTATATGGGACTCGGCTATGCTATCCACCGGGCGTTCGGCTGTTACATGAACGGCTGCTGCTTTGGCAGGCCCACGACCCTGCCGTGGCCCCTGGGGTCCGTATTTTCCTCCACCAGTGATGCAGGCCTTGCCTATCCGGGACAGAGGCTGTTATCAACGGAATTGTTTGAATCCGTCAACGGTCTAATCCTGTTTTTCTTCCTCCTGTGGTACGAAAAACATTTGAAGAAGCACAACGGCGAACTCGTGGGGCTCTTCCTGGTACTGTATTCGTTCAACAGATTTGTCATTGAATTCTTCAGGGGCGATGTTATCCGGGGATTCGTCGGTCCGTCCATTGCATGGCCATGGGGCAGCAGCCAGCTTTCAACGTCCCAGTTTATTGCAATACCAACCTTTATCGCCGGCTGGATCATATTCTTCTGGGCGCGGTCAAGGAAAGAAAATGGAAAACCTGCCAAGCTACAGGTCCATCAATAGAGCGCGCAAGGTCCTCGGATTGCCTGAAATAGCAACGAGCGCGCAGGTAAAATCCGCCTATCACAGGCTCGTGATGAAGTATCATCCCGATACGTGTGCCGACCGGGACAAGGCCCTCTGTACAAAAAAAATGGCGGAGATCAATGACGCATACAAACTCATTACCGGTTATATACAGAATTACAAATATATGTTTACAGAAAAGGCATATAAGGAGCAGGATATGGAATACGCTGTAAGAAGGTTTTTCAGCCCTTACGGTGAAAGGAAGAAGTAGGCATGCAGGATACGCTGTTTAAACCGGAAAGTATTGCGCTTGTCGGTGCGTCCAAAGTACCGGGCAAGGTGGGATACAGCCTCCTGAAAAATATCAAAGAGGGCGGATATGCGGGCAAGATATATCCGGTGAACCCCACAGCACCCGAGATACTCGGTATAAAGGTATATCCCGATATTAAAAGCATACCCGGTACCATAGACCTTGCCGTGTTCATGATACCGCCGAAGGCAATCATAGCTTCAATCAAGGACCTCGCGGACAAGAAGACAAAGTTCGCCGTGGTGATCTCCGCGGGATTTAAAGAGGTCGGCGTTGACGGAGCACTGCTCGAAAGAGAATTAAAGGAGCAGGCCGATACCTGCGGGATACGGCTTGTCGGACCGAATTGCCTCGGTATTATAGACACAAAGTCGAAACTGAATGCCTCGTTTGCAGCAGATATGCCGCTCACCGGGGACATTTCCATACTATCACAATCAGGTGCGCTGCTGACCGCAATACTTGACTGGGCACTTGCCAACGACATGGGGTTTTCAAAATTTGTAAGCCTCGGCAACAAGGCCGACCTCAACGAGGCTGATTTCATAGAGTACCTTGCGGATGACCCGGACACAAAGGTCATCCTCGGATACATTGAAGGTGTTGCTGACGGCAAGGCATTCATCGAAAAGGCCTACAAGGCATCAAAGAAGAAGCCGGTCATTTTAATCAAGGCCGGCGGTACAAAGGTCGGCGCACGGGCATCGTAATCGCACACCGGGACGCTTGCAGGTTCTGACGCTGCATTTGATGCCGCTTTCAAACAATCGGGTGTTATACGGGCACATACCATAGAGGAGTTGTTCGATATCGGCAAACTGCTGGAAAGCCAGCCCCTGCCCGGCGAAGGAGGCCTTGCCATTGTTACAAACGCAGGAGGACCCGGCATAATCACGGCGGATGCAACGGAGCGTGCGGGTATTCGCCTTGCGCACATCGCCGATGAAAGCATACTCGCCCTCAAGAAGGTCTTACCTCCGTCAGCGGCCTTTGGAAATCCGTTTGATATTATCGGTGATGCACTTGCAGACCGTTACAAATCCGCGATTGATGTTATAACCAAAGATAGGGATGTTGCAGGCATATTTGTGCTTCTTACACCGCAGGACATGACAGAGATAGACAAGACGGCAGCCATAGTCGTTGATACCGCAAAGGATACGGATAAGCCGGTACTTGCCGGATTTATGGGAGGCAGGGATGTCGGGAAAGGGATAAAAGTCCTGAATAACGGGAAGGTACCGAATTATATCTTTCCTGAGTCTGCAATAAAAGCATACAGGATAGCACTTGATTATAAAGAGTGGCTGGCAAAGCCTGAAAAGACCTACAGAAGGTTTGAAGTGGATACAAAAAGCGTTCAACACGACCTCAACACAGTGCAGGCATCCGGCAGGTCAGGCCTCGTTGATGTGGAGGCAAGGAAGGTTGTAGAGGCATACGGCTTTAAAACACCCAAAAGTATGCTTGCCAATACCCTTGAACAGGCAAAGGCTTATGCAGAAACAGCAGGGTATCCGGTGGTAATGAAGATCGCTTCTCCCGATATCCTTCATAAAACGGATGTCGGAGGTGTTGTAGTCGGCATAAACAATGAACAGCAGGTTGAACAGGCTTTTTCTTCGATAACAAATAATGCAAGAAAATTTATGCCCTCTGCAAGGATCTGGGGCGTTGTGGTACAGCAGATGCTGATGACCGGCACCGAGACCATAGTAGGAATGCACATCGATCCGAACTTCGGCCCGCTTATCATGTTCGGCCTTGGCGGTATTTACGTAGAGGTGCTGAAGGATGTTTCTTTCAGAGTGGCTCCTGTATCGGAATCAGAAGCTTATGAAATGATAATGGAGATCAGATCATACCCCCTTCTTCAGGGTGTCCGGGGTGCAAAGAAAAGAGATATAAATTCAATCACGGACGCAATACTGCGGGTCTCACAACTCGTTACGGATAATCCCGACATTGTGGAACTTGACATTAATCCATTACTTGTTCAGGCAGAAGGTGAAGGTGCGATAGCAGTGGACGCGCGTATCTCGATAAAACATTGAGGAGGTAACATATGAGTTCCGGAACAATACCATTCTTTATCGGTTCGACAAACGGCTATTCGGGTAAGACGCTCTTATCAACCGTACTCGGTAAAATGCTGCAGGAGCAAGGGCACAAGGTCGGATATATGAGGGTCATCGGGAAGTCGATCGCAAGCAAGGGCACGACGCTGTATGACGTCGATGCGGAGTTCGTGAAAAAGGCCCTCAATATCAAAGACCCCGTTGAGAAGATGTCGCCGGTAATTCTGACACACGACCTTATATCATCGGTTCTGAAAGGTAAGGAGTACGACGGCCTGAAGCTGTTCAAGGATGCATACGCAGAGCTCTCCTCCGACAAAGATGTCATGCTGGTCAGCGGGGCTACAAACCTTTATGAGGGCCTGACCATGAAGATAAGCAGTTTGATCGCCATTAAGGCCCTGAATGCCCAGACCGTCCTGATAGACCCTTACCGGGACGAAGTGTGCGTCGACTGCATTCTTTCATCGAAAGAAGTACTGGGGAAAAGGCTTGCAGGTGTCATCCTGAATATGGTGACATTCGACGACATGGAGTTCGTTGCAGACAACATTATACCGTATCTTGAAAAACAGGGGGTAAGGGTTTTCGGTATGGTGCCGAGGACTTCCGAACTCGAATCTGTTTCCGTACGGCAGATACGGGACGCTGTGGGAGGAGAGATGCTGTCCGGTCATGATAAGCTCGATGAACTCGTTGAAAATATCGTTGTCGGTGCAATGGATGTCGAGAATGCACTGAAACATTTTATAAAAAAGAAAAACAAAGCGGTTATCACCGGCGCAAACCGTGCCGACATAATAATAGCAGCCCTTGAAACATCGACAAAATGCCTTGTCCTTACAGGGGACATCCTGCCCAATGAGATCGTACTCGGCAGGGCCCAGGCAATGAACGTCCCCGTCATACACGTTAAATACGACACCTTAAGCACAATATCAAAGATTGAGTCCATCATAGGCAAGGTACGCATTGTACGGGATGATCAGATAAAAAGGGGCTATGAGTTAATCAAGCAGTATGTCAATACGAAAGCCCTTTTTGAATCCATGGGTATTACATCAAAATAAACGCCGCTCTCTTAAATCGGTCCGGCTGTTCCTCTCAGGTGTTTTTCAGCACTTGTATACAAGTTTTTATTGACAAAAAATTTTTATGCTTGCTACCTTGAAACTATGAGTGATCTCTCTTCTTTTAATCTCGTTGTTATCGGTGCAGGAATAGGCGGTTATCCTGCCGCAATACGGGCGGCTCAACTGGGCGCAAGCGTACTTGTTGTGGACAGGGCCGAAACAGGAGGAACCTGCCTCAACAGGGGATGCATTCCGACAAAGGCATTAAAGGCTACCGCTGAAATGCTGACGCGTGTTAATAATTTAGAAGAATTCGGATTGTCCTGCAGTATGAAAGTAACACCGGACATCAAAACTATTATACAGCGCAAGAACAGGATAGTGGGCGAGCTTGTAAAAGGAGTGGAGTTCCTGTTTAAATCCCATGGGGTTACTTTAAAAAAAGCGTCCGCTTCCTTTATATCAAAAAACAGGCTTCAACTTACCGGCGCTGACGGCAAGCATGAGATCGTAGAATCGGGGAGATTTGTTATCAGCACCGGTTCTTCTCCTGCGGACATGCCCGGTATAAAAACGGACGGGAAATTCATTCTGAATAGTGATGATATTCTCAACATTGATACTCTGCCAAAAAGACTTATAATAATAGGAGCAGGTGTGATCGGGACGGAGTTTGCATTCATATTCAAAAGCATGGGTGTGGATATCGTTATGCTCGAGATCATGCCGCGGATCTTACCGACGGAAGAAGAGGATGTATCAGCGTTGATAACGAGAAGTTTAAAAAAGGCCGGTATAACATTAAAAACAGACACCAGGGTTACCCATGCAGAGATACAGGGACAGGAAGTAAATCTTTATCTCGATAACGGGGAGGTTGTAACCGGCGACAGGGCGCTTTTATCCGTTGGCAGAAAAATAAATACCGACGGGCTCGGGCTCGAAAATATCGGCATTGAGCTCGGGAAAAAGAAAGAGGTAGTAGTCGATAGGTTTTTAAGCACCAGCGTGAACGGGATCTACGCATGTGGAGATGTGACCGGGGGCAAGATGCTGGCACATATCGCTTACCGGGAAGGCATAACCGCTGTATCGAATCTTTTGGAAGGCAGGAAACAAACAATAAACTACGATGCCATACCGTCCACGATATATTCAATGCCGGAAGCAGCGGGTGTAGGATTGACGGAAAGATCGGCAAAAAAAAAGGGATTCAGAATAAAGATCGGAAGGTTCGCCTACAGGGCACTTGGGAAGGCAAAGGCCTTTTCACAAACAGAAGGAGAAGTAAAGGTCATCGTTGATTCGGAAACGGATAAAGTCCTCGGCATGCATATTGTCGGAGCACACGCGACGGATATTATTTCACAGGGAGCAATGGCTATCCAGAACGGATTGACCGTACAGTCCATGAGCGACACCGTGGCAGCACATCCCACATATTCCGAAGCTGTTATGGAAGCAGCGCAGGACGTTTTTTCAATGGCTATTCACCAGCCAAAAAAATCGAAATAGGAGGTTTACTTTTATGGCCGAAGACATATGGTATAACGAAAATCATCTCTGGGTTACCGTAGAAAATAATCATGCATATATCGGCATTTCTTATTACGCCCAGGAAGAACTCGGGGACATTCTTTTCATTGAACTGCCTGAGGTAGGAGATAAGGTTGTTCAGGGAAAATCTTTTGGCGAAATAGAATCGTCAAAAACAGTAAGCGACCTCGTCTCCCCGCTCTCCGGCAAGGTAGTTGAGGTAAACAATGATGTGATCAACGAACCCTCCATACTCAATGAAGATCCCCTTGGAGACGGGTGGTTGATAGAAATAGAGGGAGTGGATCATAAGGAGCTAAAGGCCTTACTGACCCAGGAAAAATATGAACATTATGTAAAGGAAATATCAAAATGAACAAAATCGTAAGAAAAAAACTACTGTCGCAGGTCATTGCAGAGATCGAGCTCTCTGCCCCCCATATTGCGAAATCACAAAAGCCCGGGCAGTTTGTTATCATAAGGGTTGACGATAAAGGCGAGAGGATACCTCTCACCATAGCAAATTCCAATCAGGAAAAGGGCACCATAACAATCATTGTTCAGGCTATCGGGAAAACCACGGTGAAACTGAATGCAATGGAAGAAGGCGAATCCATTGCCGATGTAGTCGGTCCGCTGGGGAAGCCTTCTCATATAGAGCATTTCGGCAGGGTTGTAACAATCGGCGGAGGTGTCGGCACTGCAATCGCCTGGCCGACAACCAGGGCATTCAAAAAAGCGGGCAATGAGGTTATCAGCATCATCGGTGCAAGGACGAAAGAGCTCTTAATCCTCGAAGAGGAGATGAGAGCCGTATCGGACAGGATTATTGTAACAACCGATGACGGCAGTTATGCAAACAAGGGCTTTGTTACGGACTCCCTCAAGAGCCTGATAGATAACAACGAAATTCCAAACCTTGTCCTCGCAATAGGTCCTGTTCCCATGATGAGGGCTGTTGCGGAACTGACGAGAAAATACGCTATACCTACCGTTGTAAGCCTTAACCCGATCATGCTTGACGGCACCGGTATGTGCGGCGTGTGCAGGGTTTCCGTCGGCGGCAAAACAATGTTCGCGTGTGTAGACGGCCCTGAGTTTGATGCGCATCAGGTAGATTTTGCAGGACTTATGCAGAGACTCAAGGTTTACCAGAAAGAAGAGAAATTATCGTTAGAACTTTTAAAATCATACGAAAGGGTAAGTTAACATGGCTACTTTAGATAAAAAAGAGAGATTGAAAATACAGCGTCAGCAGATGCCTGCCCAGGATCCGCTTGCAAGAATAACCAATTTCGAAGAGGTCAACTTCGGGTTTACGCCGAACATGGCAATGCTTGAGGCCAAGAGGTGTCTGTTCTGCCCGAAACCGCTCTGTGTTGCAGGCTGTCCCGTTAATATAGATATACCTTCCTTTATATCGCTCATAGCGGAAGGGAAATTTACCGAGGCTGCAAAAAAGATCAAGGAAACCAATAGCTTGCCGGCTATCTGCGGCAGGGTTTGCCCGCAGGAGGAGCAGTGCGAGGGGGTGTGCGTTATAGGTAAAAAGGGTACCCCTGTTGCTATAGGCCATCTGGAGAGGTTCGCTGCAGATTGGGAAAGGACACATGGGGAAACGACGGTACCCGAGAAAAAACCATCCACGGGAAAAAAGATCGCCATTGTGGGTTCGGGCCCGTCAGGACTGACCGTGGCATCGGAACTTGTCCAAATGGGGCATAGTGTTACCGTTTTTGAGGCACTCCATGTACCCGGCGGTGTACTTGCCTACGGCATACCTGAGTTCAGACTGCCAAAGGGCATACTCGGAAGTGAGGTCGATTACCTCAAGAGCCTGGGTGTTGAGATCGTTACAGACTTTGTGGTGGGGAAAACTTCCACACTGGATGAGCTTCTCGGTGAAGGCGGTTATGATGCTGCATTTGTCGGCAGCG
>DAHXOM010000169.1 GCA_027364825.1 bacterium
ATATTGTATACAGTATACAATATGTGGAGGTGACGCTATGTATACCACACACATGAAAAGATTTGGTTCGGCCCTTATGAGAGTGATAATGCTCGTATATCTCTTGCTATGGTCTCCTGGTTTTTTATTTGCAGGAGAGAAGGCACAGCCGCTGAATTTTATTGCAGACACAACAGGACTCTCGGGTATAGAGTTATGGTATGCCAATCTTTACAATTCAAACAAATTCTACTGTGCCCTCGTTACGATAATTATCATACCCGTGGTAGGTTTTATCCTGGGCAGCATTGCCGATTTTTTAATCAGTAAAACAGGCCTCGATCTAAAATCAAGAGCGAAGTGAAGGAGACATTATGGAATGGTACTATATGCACATGCCCATATCGGGTGTATCTATATTCTGGCCCGGACTGGTCTTACTCGGATTCGGTGTCGGAGTTATCGGCGGATTTTTTGGTATGGGCGGGGGCTGGCTCGTAACGCCGGGGTTGAATATACTCGGCTTTCCCATCAGTTTTGCAATTGGTACCGACCTTGCACAGATGTCCGCCAATTCAATTGTCTCAACAATGCGGCATGCGAAGTTCGGCAATGTAGATTATAAGCTCGGGACTATCATGATCATCGGCACTCTTGCAGGAGTTGAAATGGGCGCGCGCCTTGTAATGTATCTTGAACAACTCGGTATCGTCGGCGGTGTAATTCGGTATTGTTATATGATTTTACTTGTCCTTATATCCTGGACGGTCTTTGCCGATATATCAAAGCAAAAAAAACAATTTGTGGTAGGAGCCACGGAGGAAACGGCTGTTGGGATAGATTGGTATAAGAGGCTTCACAGGATAAAGATTCCCCCTATGGTCCATTTTAAGACAGCAGGGGTGTATTGTTCAATATGGCTTCCTGTTACGATCAGTTTTTTTATAGGCCTTGTGTCCGGCACACTCGGGATAGGAGGAGGTTTGATTGTTTTACCGGCATTTATATACCTTATCGGATGCCCGACACATGTTGCGGTGGGTACGAGTCTTTACGGTGTCATGTTTTCCGGGTTATACGGCACTTTTACCTACACGATGAAGGGAAGAACAGAGCTCTTTGCCGCATTGATCATGATACTCGGGGCAGCACTCGGTGCACAAATTGGGACGATTGCAACGAAGTATATAAAGGGCTTTGCAATAAAATATGCATTCGGTCTGTCCGTCATCGGCGTTTTTATATCAATATTCCTGAAGCAGTTCGCAGACAAATTCCCTGGTTACGAACATCTATTATTAGACATTTCAACGATCATTATCTTCGGGCTTGTTATTCTGCTCTGTACCTATATAACGGTTAAAATGGTCCAGGGTGCGCGAAACGAATTAAGGGCTAAGAAGGCCAAGGCTATGATAAAAAAAGCGTGAGTACGGTATGATCCGGCGTTCGATGAACAGGACTGATGATCCATAATAGTTTTAACAGAATAAAAAAAGCGTGGTTTAAAGCCGCGGCTTTTTTAACGGGATTAACTAAAAAACAGGCGCCCTTGAATCCTTCATCATTGATAATTCACAAATACCATTTTTTCCAGGAAATACTCTCTTATAACAACGACATCCTAAGACTCATCGACGAACTTGAGGATAAACTTTCAGGTGATAAACTTTTCGGACTCGACTTTATAAAAGCTATTGCCGGGAAAATAAATCTTAACGCTTTCCAGCTTATAAAAGCTATGAACCATATGGCAGACGGGCAGTATTCATCATTGTATAACACGCTTGAACAAATTAACAATACCATACAGCAAGAACTGAATTTGAGTACAAAACCGTCTACCACAGAATTTATTATCCCGTATAAGAATATTACGGGAAACATGCTTGATGCAGTTGGCGGGAAAAATGCGACCCTTGGGGAGATAAGGAATAAGATGGGGTTGGCGGTTCCGGATGGGTTTGCCATAACTACGTATGCTTATGATACTTTTATTCGTCAAAACGATCTTTATAATAAAATCCGTAAGGAATTGAGTATACTCGATCTCAATGATCAGCAAAGCATAGAATCGATCAGCAAAAAAATACAATCCGGCGTAATCAACAGTACCGTACCTGCAGAACTCCTCGATGCTATCGATAAAGCCTATGGCCAATTGGAGAAGTCGGCAGGCAAGCCCGTCCAGGTGGCCATAAGGAGCAGTGCCGTAAATGAAGACGGCTTTCTTTCATTTGCCGGCCAGTATGAAAGTATGCTCAATGTAAACAAGGAAGATATACCGCGGGCATACAAGCATGTAATTGCAAGTCTGTATTATCCATCCGCCATTTTTTATCTGGCCCATAAGGGCCTGGCAGGCATCGAACAGAAGATGGGGGTTGGGTGCATGACCATGGTCAATGCTAAAACTGCAGGTATCATTTATACAAGAGATCCCAACAATCCCGATAACAATACCATGTTGATAAATGCAGTGATGGGACTCGGCAAGCCTGCGGTAGATGGTACCGTCACGCCGGATGTATATTCAATCGATCGCAACACCGGTAGTATAACAAAAAAGCGGATCGCACACAAAAAGAGCATATTGACTGCAGACCCTGCAGGTGGTGTTCATAGAATAATACTCCTGGAGGAGAACAGTGAACCATGCCTTGATGATGCCCGGATCCATGTTATGTCAGAAACCGCTTTACAGATAGAACGGTATTACCATGCGCCTCAAGACATAGAATGGTGTATCGATGAGGCGGGTAAATTTTTTATTCTTCAATCAAGGCAATTGAGGTTTTCTTCCGGGAGTGCAAGGGACAGGAAGAAATTTGACGGATACCAGATAATTCTGGACAACGGCAGCGTTGTTTGCCCGGGCATTGGCACAGGGAAAGCTTTTATCTTAAAGGATGAAAAGGATATTGTACGCGTGCCTGCCGGAGCAGTACTCGTGGCATCACACCCGTCGCCCGTACTGGTGAGTGTTATGGACAGGGTACATGCCATTGTAACAGATACCGGAGGTATAGCCGGGCACATGGCCACGATGGCAAGGGAATTTAACATCCCGACCATAACGGACGCAGAAAATGCCACGTCAACAATAGTCGATGGTGAAATAATTACCGTAGACGCGGGTTCCGTATACATCTATAGAGGAACGGTTCCACAGCCGGCAAAGACAAAAAAAATCAAATCCACTGTTATGAAAGATACTCCGGTTTACGGGATACTGAAAAACGTGGGCAAGTATATAATTCCGCTCAACCTGACAGACCCCATGAGCAAGGAATTCGAACCGGATTCTTGTAAAACAATACACGACATTACAAGATACTGTCATGAGAAAGCTATTGCATCCATGTTTACGATAGCAGACGGAGTAACCGGTAATGCACCTATAATAAAAGTAGGAATACAACTGCCCATAGATCTGTATGTCCTTGACATAGGAGCCGGAATAAAAGGTGAGCTGCGAAGGGGCAGGATCAACATGGAAAATATCGCATCAGTACCTTTTTATGCCTTCATGAAAGGTTTTACACATAAGAATATAAGATGGTGGGAACCAAGGCGGATAGATGTAAAAGGATTTTTTTCTGTCCTGTCATCCGGTACGACGCGCATCATAGATCATGAAAAACCCATAGGGGAACGGAGTTATGCGGTTATTTCAAACAACTACCTTAATTTCAATTCACGGGTCGGATATCATTTCAGTACTATCGATGCCTATTGTGACGATAGAAAAGACAACAACTATGTTACCTTCTCCTTCCAGGGTGGAGCTTCCGAAGACATCAGAAGGTTCAGAAGGGCAAAGTTCCTTACCGATGTATTAGACGCACTGGACTTTGTGACGGTTACAAAGGGCGACCGTGTTATGGCTCATCTGAGGAAGTACGATAAAGCGATCATAGAAGATAAACTGGATATGCTGGGACGGCTTACGCTCTGTGCCCTGCACCTCGACATGCTCATGTTGTCCGACGCAAGCGTGGAATGGTTTGTGAAGGCATTCCTCGAGGGGAATTACAATTTTGAGCCCCGGTAGCTTTTTTACCAAAATTGAATAAAAAGACAGCACCCCGGGGAAGCCGGGGTGCTGTGAA
>DAHXOM010000013.1 GCA_027364825.1 bacterium
CCTTTTGACATCAAGATCGCCCATGTAAACTTCGCAGGAAAGCCCGAACAATGCCGCCGCAGTAGCGGTTGCAACACCATGCTGGCCTGCCCCTGTTTCTGCGATGATACGTTTCTTGCCGAGCATTTTTGCAAGAAGCACCTGGCCCACAGTATTGTTTATTTTGTGAGCGCCGGTATGTGCAAGGTCCTCTCTCTTAAGATATATCTTAGCGCCTCCAAGGTCTGCACTCATCCTGCCCGCAAAATAAAGAGGTGTAGGCCTGCCGACATAATGCTTTAAATAGTACGAAAGCTCCTTCTTGAATGAAGGGGTTCGTGTGATGCGTCGAAATCCATTTTCGAGCTCTTTTAATGCCGAGATTAGAGTTTCGGGAACAAACCTTCCGCCGTACTCCCCGAAATATCCGTATGCATCCGGCATATATGTTTTGTCTTTTGGATTTTTCATGCTGCAACTATACTTTTATCAAAAGGTGGTGTCAACCCCGTTAGAAAAAATAGTGCGGAGTATGCATACCCGTAAAGCTTCTATCAGAGGATGAAATTTGCAGGGGAGGTTTACCAAGGTCTGAATTTTTTCTAACGGGGTCAACCCCATGTAAGGTAGAAAAAATAGTGCCAAGTATGCATACCCGTAAAGCTTCTATCAGAGGATGAAATTTGTGCATTGGTTTGCCGCAAAGACGAACAACTCTTTCCCTGTTCTAAAGTATTGCTTGCAAGGACTTCCCTGTTTTGCAAATACATGACCGGATAAAGATAAACGTGTATTGAGGGATTTATCCGACCTCTTCAACCCTGTTAAGATCAAGGTACAGAAGAAATCCCTTTGTGCGTTTTTCCGGATAGATCTCCGAGATTATATCCATATATTCTTTTACCTGCTTTTTGTGCTTATCTCTGTCCTTCAACCCGCCGGTTTTATAGTCTATGATAACCGCTTCATCCCGGGTTACAACAAGCCTGTCTATCCTTTTTGTCTGCCCCTGTTTATTGACAACCTCTTTTTCTGTAAAAACACCGGCAGACGGACCCGGATGAAACCATGATTTCGTATCTTTCCGGGAAATGGCTTCCATGAGCACATCGGGAAGGTTTGACCGGTTTCCGATAGCCTCATCCTTGATCGTACTGAGAAGTTCCGTTATCTTTTCCCTGAGATTATCATCCACGGTTGTTACCTTTGAAAGGATCTCATGGATGATATCGCCGCGTTTTTCCTCATTGTAATTTTCAAGACTGTCCCTGTCGGGCTGTTTTATAAATATATGATGCTGCCAGTGGGTGGATGCAGCTACCTTTGCCGGGAAAACATGTTCTTCTTCTTTCTGCTGCTTCTCTGAAACGGTATGAACGCCCTGCTCGTATCTGCCGTTTGACCCCAATTTATTTCCAAACAATGTATAAAGCGGATCCTTTTCGTCCTGTATAAAAATATAAAGTTCTTGTCTTGCCCTTGTTACTGCTACGTAGAATGCGTTGAGCTCATCCATAAAGGACAAAGCATTGTCATTGATATAAGCGCCGACAGAAGGGTCGGCTTCATGGATACTGTTTAAGATATTGCGGTGTGCTTTGCTGGTGTAGGATAACGTGAGTTTATCCGGTGCTTCTATCATCAGCATACTCTGTTTACCGCTCCCCTGCGAACCTAATGATGCGGAAGGAAGGATCACAACGGGGAATTCGAGCCCTTTTGACTTGTGTATGGTCAAAATCTTGACAGCATCGGCTGATGACAGGTTTACGAAAAATCCGGTATCATCTTCTTTTGCGGCAATCCAATATTCAAGGAAGCTGTCGAGGTTATTGTCACCGCCGTCTTCTCTTATTTTCAGCATCCCGAGTATATGCATGAAAAAGCCCATGGATGCATCAAAGTTGTCATGGATTTTGAAC
>DAHXOM010000398.1 GCA_027364825.1 bacterium
AGCAGCGGGTAAAGGAAATATCGACCTTGCGTATGTCCAGAACGTTATCCAGGCAGATCACACAGACACCTACGCTTTGCAAATACTTCCTTTCCTGCAAAAGGCATACACTGATATGGCAAATACCATTACGGTTACGTCGAACCCTCAAATAGCGGCTGCAATGAACTATCTGAATGGATGGACCACCAGTACGCATCCTTACGATGCGTCTACGGGCATGTCTCCATCAGCCACAACAGAGGACATCAACAACAGCATTGCAACTTCGATATTCGAGGGCTTTGTGCAGAGGCTGTTTTACAATATCTTTTACGATAAGATGCAGGCAATCGGACAGAACAGGTCTATCAACGATATGATCCTCATCAACACGCTGGTGACCATGCTTCAGAACCCGACACAATGTGCCACCTATTCATCGTCAGAAGGACAAAGCACCCTGCTTGATGCACTTGTGGGGTCGGGGTTGCCCTATACTTATACCGTAAGAACCCTTGACCAGATCATGATAGACAGCCTTTCACAGGGCATAGCCGATCTTTCCAGGCCTTCGTACACGACAAAGGGCGCGCCGACAAGCTTCGGTACACCCGATATGACCCAATGGGAATGGGGCAAGCTCCACACCCTGACATTCTCCGACCTCATCAGCCTTACCGGTGACACGGAATTCGACTTTGCGGATCCAGCCAATAATAACGAAGGCTATCCAAGACCCGGCAGTATGTTCTCTGTTGACCCGGGGACATTCGGGTTTTCGATGGGCAATCTTTCCTCTACACAAACTAATTTCCACACGAATTTCACCTACGGCTCAGGACCTGCGATACGGTTCTCTGTCGAGATGAAGCCAAATGCAATCGTCGGATACAACGTATTGCCAGGCGGTGAGTCCGGTGAGGGTCCTGATCCTGCCAACCCGCCAAAACATTACGGGGACCAGATACCCCTCTGGATCAACAACCAGGTGCATCCGCAATGGTTCTATCCGAAGGACATCATAGCCAACACGGAATCAAGGACCATATTCCGGCCTTAAAACTGTACAAGGGGTGAAGTACAACCTTCACCCCTCTTGAGGAAACCATTGCAGGGGTTCAAATTTTTGAACCCCTGTTTTTTTTGCATTTTCCTGGTTACAGATTCAGAGCACTTGATATTACCACGCCATACGGTATATACTGTTTCAATAACTTAAAAACAAATATGATGCTTCCGGAAACAGAACAATAGGACACGAGATGTCTGCTGAACATAGAACGCCGCTGCTGCAGGCGGTAAAAGAAAAAAACTATGCGGCCATCAAAAATATCATGCACGAAAGAGGTCTTGATATTACCGATGAATGGGTCAATATGCTTTTCTCCGTGCAGAGCGCTCTCGGTAAAACGATCCCTGCGGAACAATTTGTAACTGAGCTGCTTTCATCACCTGACGAACAGGATGCGCTTGAGTTCATGCACTCCTCTGCTACAGGACCCGGCGCGGTACAAGATACCTTGCCGCACGATATCCTGCAATTATCCGTACAATTGTCCGGTGCAAGCCCTCTGCTGGCGGGGTATCTCTTCAAGTACGATGACCTGCCTATACGCGTGCCGGAATCGATGGAACCGGAAAACGACTATTCAAGCATGCTTGCCAATATTCCTTTTGACGAGAACTTCCCTTCAAAGCTCAGACAGTTCAAAAACAAGATGATTGCGTCCATTGCCCTGCTTGATCTTTCTGGAAAAACGGATTTTCAAAAGACCGTACGCTGTATATCCGGCCTGGCAAGGGCAATCGTCAAATACACCCTGCAGTATGTCTCTTCATCGAATGGAATTGATCTGTCAAAGGGATTTTCAGTCATAGGTATGGGAAAACTTGGAGCAGACGAGCTCAACTATTCCTCGGATATAGACATTATATATACGGCAACAGACCGGTTGCACGAACAACTCGGCGTTCAAAAGATTACCAGGTTTGCAGAGCAATTAACATCCGTACTCTCCGCGCAGATGGCCGACGGCATTGTCTACAGGGTAGACCTGGACCTGCGTCCTGACGGTAAACAGGGCATGCTTGTCCCCTCTCTTACGAGGATGCTGACCTACTATGAGGCCTGGGGTGAAACATGGGAAAGACTTGCCATGATAAAGGCCGCACACTGTGCAGGGGATCAAGAACTAACGGATGACTTTCTGAAAGACATGCAGCCGTTTATATTCAGAAGGTACCTTGATTTTTCTACCATAGACGCGCTGAAGGACATAAAACAGCGGATCCAGCTGTCCCTTATAAAAGGTATGGACCAGGCATGGGATGTAAAGCTCGGGGAAGGGGGCATACGTGAGCTGGAGTTTTATACCCAGGTAATGCAGCTGATACGGGGCGGCAAGGAAAAAGGCTTACGGGTGAGATCGACCGTTTCCGCCATTGAACGGCTATCGGAGCTCGGTATGCTCGGCAAGGATATTGCTGAAAAGCTGATACACTCCTACACCGTGCTGAGGACGCTGGAGCACAGGATACAGCAATACCAGATGCTGCAAAACCATAAAATGCCGCTGGACAAGAAGAGCGAACGAAGAGTTTTGAGAGGCATTTTAACGCCCGAAGAGAGATTGTCCGCAGATGCCCACACAACAGCCTCTGCAAGACTGTCGCAGACCAGGGCAACCGTCCATGACCTTTTCCAGCAGTTGTTTTATGAGCAGGAAAAAATCATAGAGACCCAGAGACCCGATGATATTGTGCGGTTATTCCTCCCGGGTATACCCGAGAAGGACGTACGGCAGAAACTGCAAAAAATGGGCTTCAGGGACATTGACAGGATTATGGACTATATAACAATTTTACGGGAGGGTGTTCCGGGCACCAGGTACAGTGAGAAGACAAAACGCATCTTCACGTGGCTTTCCCCGGTATTTTTAAAGGGTGCCTCGGAAACTGTCGACCCGGATGCATCCATCGAGCACCTTGTGGAGTTTACAAGAAAAATCGGCGCACGGGGCATATTCTTTGCCCTGCTGAAAGAAAATCCAAAGACCATGTCCACACTCATACAGTTTTTCAGTATGTCGGATTACCTGTCTCACCTGCTGATAAACTACCCGGAATATCTGGACTCTCTAGTGCTTGCACGGTATGTCTCGCTCGAACGCAACCACCAGGATATGTACCAAGAGCTCTACGAGGCATATCACCAGCTGAAAGACTACGAGGACAAGCTGCGGCTTATACGGGAATTCAAGATCAAGGAAACATTGCGGATCGGTATTAACGACATCAACGATAACTTGAATATTGTCGAGGTTTCCGAACAACTCAGTATGCTTGCGGACGTTATTATCGGCATCACGCTCAATTTTGTCATGGAAGAACTCGAGCCGGTCTATGGGACAATACCAGATATAGAGGAAAACGGTATCCTGGTACTCGGTATGGGTAAGCTCGGGAGCAGGGAGTTGAACTACAACTCCGATCTCGATCTTGTTTTCGTATACGGGAGCGACAAACAAACCACCAAGCAGGTGTCCCCCCAGGAGTATTTCTCAAAGGTAGTGCAGCGATTCATCACGGCGATAAGTATATCGACGGAGATCGGCCACGCATACACCATAGATACGAGGCTCAGGCCGTCCGGCAATCTTGGTCCGCTCGTTGCCAGTATGGATTCTTTTATCCGGTATCACCGTGAGAGTTCCATGATGTGGGAGAAGCAGGCACTGTTAAAAGCACGGGGCATAACCGGCCCCCAGAAGCTCCTGGAGAGATTTTTCGCAACAATGCAGGGCATTATGGCTTCTGTACCAAAAGACGACAGCCTGCGGGAACAGATACACGATATGCGCATGCGGTTGGAAAAAAGCGTCCAAAACGACACGGCAAATTTTAATTTTAAAAAGGGAGTCGGCGGCCTCATGGACATAGAGTTTATCGTACAATACCTTGAACTGGCTTACGGCAGCGAGGATTCCGCAATCTATGAGAAGAACACCTTCCTTGCACTGGAAGTGATTATGGAGAAAGGATATATAAGCAAAAAGGACATGGACAAATTAAAAGACGGTTATATGTTTCTAAGGAAGCTTGAAAACAGAATGAGGATAGACAAGGACTTTTCCGTGGAAAAGATCTCGAAGAACGAAAAAGACCTTGAGCCTATAGCCATGAGGATGGGGTTTAAGGGTAAAACATGCGGCAAAGACTTCCTGAACGCCCTCATGGATAAAACATCCGGAATACGGAAGATCTACAGCACATACCTGTACTGACAGACACCCTCAGTCCCCGGGTTAACCTTAACGTGCAGCCGCGGGGCGGGAATACGTTAGTG
>DAHXOM010000171.1 GCA_027364825.1 bacterium
GCTTGGTTTCCTTGCGGTTTTTGCCTCATGGAACATCAATAAAGCCCACAAGGCTTATTTTGCCCTTTACCTGTTGCTTGTTACCGCTATGTTCGGCGTATTTATGTCATTGGACTTCTTCCTGTTCTATGTATTCTGGGAATTGATGTTGTTTCCCATGTACTTCCTTATCGGTATCTGGGGCGGTCCGAGAAGAGAGTACGCAGCGATAAAATTCTTTTTGTATACCCTTGCAGGGAGTGTACTCATGCTTGTTGTTATCCTGGCGTTTTATTTCAACAGCATGGATCCGGCGACCGGCAGGCGCACCTTTGATATTGTAACACTCATGAACCAGGCCAATCAGGGGCCGTTTATAAAACAGTTCGGGATAAGGCTTGCTATGTATATAGCCCTGTTTATAGGTTTTGCCATCAAGGTTCCGGTATTCCCGTTCCATACCTGGCTGCCGGACGCACACGTTGAAGCACCGACAGCCATCAGTGTTATCCTTGCCGGTGTATTACTGAAGATGGGTGCTTACGGTCTTATGAGGATAAGCTTTCCCTTGCTTCCCGATATGGCTGTTTATACTGCGATCGGGCTCGCCATTCTCGGCCTTATCAACATTGTCTATGGGGCGCTGGTTGCCATGGCACAGACAGACTTCAAGAAGATGATTGCCTATTCTTCGGTAAGCCATATGGGTTTTGTAATACTCGGACTGGCATCAATGACATTTATAGGCTTCAACGGAGCTCTTATGCAGATGTTCAATCACGGAATTATTACCGGGATGCTCTTTTTGCTCGTCGGTGTTGTTTATGACCGGGCGCACCACAGGGACCTGAACGGGTTCGGCGGACTGGCCACCTATATGCCGATCTATGCCGGTATCACCAGCCTGGCATTTATGGGATCACTGGGATTGCCCGGATTGAGCGGGTTCATCGGAGAGATTCTGGTATTCCTCGGTACCTTCACGGCCTATCCTGTCATTGTCATCATATCGGCTACGGGTGTCATATTTACGGCAGGTTATTTCTTATGGGCATATCAGAGGGTCTTTTTAGGTCCTGCCAATGAAAAATATAAAGGTATTGCGGAGATAAACGGCAGGGAATTGTTTACTCTTATTCCGCTTGCGGTAATCGCCATATTCTTCGGTGTTTATCCTGTGCCTTTCTTTAATCTCGTCGGCCCTTCACTTACGAAACTTCTCATGCTGGTCGGACACTGAGGGGTATCAGGAGATGCATTCAGATTTGATAAAATCCCTTTTTCTCATAACTCCGGAGATGATTGCAGCACTTACAGCTCTTGTTGCACTCGTTGGCGCAATGCTCCTGAAGCGTTCCAAAGGCAAAGAGGCTTTTTATATAGGGATAATAGGCATGCTTGGAGCGCTGGGGGCAACAATAATACTGTATGAAAGACTGACACTCGACACGGCTTTTTACGGCATGATGGCCGTAGATCCTTTCAGCCTTTTTTTCAGGATGATAGCTTATATTTCTATAATCTATGTTCTCCTGATGGCTATGAGTTCGAGAGAGCTGAAAGATACAGATGGAAAATGGGAGTTTGTAGCCATACTTTCCGGCTTTGGTATCGGCATGTCCATGATGGCGAGTTCGATGAACCTGCTGATGATCTATCTCTCCATGGAACTGCTCAGCGTTATGTCATACCTGCTGGTGTCGTACACAAAGGGCGAGAGGCGCTCAAAAGAGGCCGGACTTAAATACATAATTTACGGGTCTATTGCATCCGGGTTTATGCTGTACGGTATGTCCATTTTATACGGTGTCTCTCATTCTCTTAATCTCAGGGACATTGCTATAACGTTCATAAATTCTAATTATCCCCCTGTTACCATTTATGTGGCAACGTTGTTTGTTCTTGCGGGTTTTGGATTCAAGATAGCCATGGTTCCTATGCACATGTGGGCACCGGATGTATACGAGGGTGCTCCGACACCCGTAACAGCACTCCTTGCAGTAGCTTCAAAGGCCGCGGGTTTTTCGGTGATCCTGAGGTTCTTCTACACGGCATACATCAGCTCTGTGAGCATGACACAGTATTATGCGAATGTAAGCCCTGTTAAATGGCTGGTGCTCATCGGTATTATTTCCGCTTTCACCATGACCATCGGCAATATCGTTGCCATACCGCAGAACAATATCAAAAGGATGCTTGCGTATTCCAGTATAGCCCATGCAGGGTACATGCTTATCGGTTTATCCATCATATCAAAAGATGCTATAGGTTCGATATTGCTGTATCTCGCGGTTTATTTCTTCATGAATCTTGGTGCATTCGTCATTGTCATGGTCGTCGATAACAGCCTGAATTCAGAGGACATCAACCATTACTCCGGCTTGTCCCAGGCAGCACCCGGTTTATCCGCTGCAATGGCTATATTCTTGTTTTCATTAACCGGGATACCCCCCTTTGCCGGGTTTATCGGAAAGGTGGTCATCTTTCTTGCTGCGATCGATAAGGGGCTTTACTGGCTCGTTATTATCGCCGTGCTGAACACCGTTATTTCGCTTTATTATTATGCAAGGGTCATTAAAAAGATGTATCTTGAGACAGCCCCGGCGGATATTCAGCCGATCAAGGTCGGGATACTGCCTGCGCTTATTATCATAAGCCTGCTGATACCGACCATCCTGTTCGGTATCTGGTGGGCGCCTCTGCAGAGCTTTGCCCATTTCTCGAGCTTCATGTATTAGACGATATAAAGCGGTTTAAACGGTTTGAACAGTTTAAACTGTTTCAGTCGTTAAGAAGGTAGATCGAAGAATTGAGCGAAGGAACAAACTTTCCCGGTATATGTTTCAGATTTTAAACAAATTTCAGAAAGAACCAATAAACAGCGACATTAATCACGGTCAGAGGAATACCTGCCTTTGCAAATTCAAGGAACGTCAGGGTTTGCCCGGATTTCTTCTCTGCATTCTGGATAATGATAATGTTGCTTGCCGCGCCGAGGATGAGCAGGTTGCCTGCAATGGTGCTTCCTACGGCAAGTGCCGCTAATGCCTTCGGCGAGGCACCTGCATGTACCAGGAGAGGGAGATAAAGCGCTACCATCGGCACGTTTGAAATAAGTTGACTGAGTATCACGCTGATCCCGAGTACAGAATGAATGGATGTTATCCCATCAACGTTTTGGCCGATAAATTGCTGAAAAAAGCCCGTCAGCCATACGCTCTTCATCAGAACAAACATTGCCGCAAAAAATATAAGGGTATGCCAGTCGATATGCTTGATAATTTCGAATCTTTTCCTGCTGAATATTAGTACGGGCAATGAACCGAGCAGTGCAATATCGGTCAGGTTCAAATCAAATCCCAGGTGAAGCAATGAGATTGTTGTTTTTAATCCGGCCAGGATAATGACAATGATGAGGGAATATTTTGAGAGCATCGCAAGGTTTTTATCCTTTATCGGCTCATACACATGCGTTAACTTGCTGTCGTGAAACTCGTTCCTGTAAAACACCCTCAGGATGAAATAAGCGGCGAAGATGTTGATGACGGTCGGCAGGAAAAGATACTTGAAAAATGTTACAAAGGGATTTGGAAGGTTACCGTGTATGGATATGAGAAGGTTTTGCGGATTGCCTATCGGGCTCATAACACTGCCTGTTGTTATGGCAAAGGCGAGTGTCAGCAGTAAAACTCCGGGCTTTATGGTATGTTTTTTTGCAAGCAAGAGCATTAACGGAGTTCCGATAACGGCAAGGGTATCATTCATTAAGAACGCTGAAGTGAATCCCATAAAAAATAATATCCTCAGTACAAGGGTATCCACTGAGCGTGCGTTTTTGAATAGCAGGTAAGAAAGGTGAGAGATGTACCCGCTTTCTTCAAGAGCAACCCCTATAACGAACATGCCGAATAAGAACAGCAGGACATCGATATCTATGGCTTTCAATGCTGTTGCAGCAGGAATACTTTTTGTAAGCAGGACAGCAATTGCACCCAGAAGCATGATCTGCCAGATCTCGAACCGTATATTGCCTACCTGCCGTATGGCAATCAATATAAAAATAATGGCCAGAACTACTATGGGGACTGATATATGATTCATGAAGCTCACGCGTTTGTGATAGAAAAGGGTTATTCCAATATGCCGGAATATCTCTTTAAGGACGGAGAAAGTCTGCGGCTGTGTTTTATGGCTTGAAGTGTGAACGACTTTGCTCTTTTTACAGCCTCAAGCTTATCATACCCCTTTATAAGATATGCGGTTATTGCGGATGACAGGATACATCCGGTTCCGTGAACATCTTTGTGTACAACCTTTGCCTCGAGAAAAGCGTACTGTTTTCTGTCCATATACAGATCGAGTCCCTTTTGAATAAAATGACCGCCTTTGATAACAACCGCTGCTGCTCCTTTGTCTATGAAATATCGTGCAGAAAGCAGCATATCTTGTTTATTGTTTATTTTTATACCCGACAGCGCTGATGCCTCTGGTATATTCGGGGTAATGATTGTACAAAAGTGGAGCAGGGTGCTTACAGCGGTATGAGCGCTGCCTCTGAAAAGGGATGCGCCGCTCGAGGATACTACGACGGGATCGAGTACGATGTTTTTTAACCTATATTCCTGTATGGTTTCCCTGATATGTTCTGCCGTTTTACTGCTGTACATCATGCCGATCTTCACGCCGCTTACATCACTATGCTCAAGCAGGATCTTTAACTGTCCCCTGAGAACGGATGGTTTTACACCTGTTATGCAGTTTACCGTGTCGGTGTTTTCTTCAACTATGGCCGTGGGAACTGCAAAAGCGTAAATATCGATTGCTGAAAATACCTTTACATCCATAAGCAGCCCGGCACCGGCGGATGGATCGAACCCGGCCAGTATGAGGCCATTTTTACTCATTGTTTTTTAATGCTTAATTTTGTCATTTTTGCTTTTAAGGTATTCCTGTTCATGCCCAGCAGCAGGGATGCCTTTATCTGGTTGTTGTTTGAAAGTTGCAGTGCTGTTTCAATAAAAGACTTTTCTATTATGGGCATAACAATAGAGTACAGGTTCACTATCTTTTTGTGGGTTTGTTTTGCAAACAGAATGGATAGTTTTTTCTTTAATAATTCATCAAGTCCGAGATTTTCTATGTCCGTATCCGATACCGGATCATCCGGAGCTTTATTGTTTGAATCCTCTGCTCCATGGTTCTCGTTTATTACCCTTTGGAGCTTCACGACATACAGAGATCTTTTTAAGGAGGCTTCTACAACGACCGGGTTGAGCGGTTTCTGGAGCACATCAAATATGCCGTTATTGATAAGTTTTGTATAAATGATTCCCTTGTTTCTCGGTATGATTCCTATGATGACCGTATCATTTTTTATTTTTAATATCCTGTCGATGGTCTCTTGTAAGTCGATAGTCAGGCCGGTTGCATCTATGAAGATGATCCTGTAAGCCTTCTTATGGACAAGTTCAAATGCCAATTTCACCGTTTTTACGACGCGCACGTTTAAACCGCTTTTTCTTATCACCTTTAATAAGATAGCCGGTGGTTCATTATTCGAGAATATAAGTACCTTTGTTCTATACATTGCCTGCCTCAATCAAATAACCGAAATAATTATTTATTAAATCTATAAGATGTTCAAGCTTTTCGATGATAACTGCTTTCGCCCTGAAGTCGGAGCTGTATCTTGCAGCCGTCAGAGGAGAAACCGGTCCTCCTTTCGAGTAATGCACCACGTGTTTGCGGAACAGTTTAATGCCTTTGTTTTCACCATAGAATTCGCTCATCAACTGCGCATGTTTTATCATAATATCCCTGATAGTTGGAAGTGAGGGTAAAACGTATACCCCTTTCTGCATGGCGTCA
>DAHXOM010000172.1 GCA_027364825.1 bacterium
ATTTGTATTAAAATTTATCTTGTTTTATGCTATCAAAAAATGCAATAAGTAGGAAGCAATTATGAAGATAGCGCTTGTTGTAAAAAGCAAGAAGTCGGCAGAGACATACAAGGACATACGGAATTACGTCGCCTCTCTCGAAAACAGGGGTATTCAGGTTGTTATGGAAGAGAGCATGGCCGATGCCGTGGCTCCGCACATTGCCCGTTTTAAGGATCGCGTGCCGGACAATGTCGACGTCGTCGTGGTGTTCGGGGGCGACGGAACGTTCTTGTGGGCGATACGGTTGATAGTAGAGCGTCACATCCCCATTATCGGCGTAAACATCGGCGGCCTCGGCTTTCTCACGGAGATCACCATGGACGAGCTTTACCGTGTTACGGATCTTGTCATAGAAGGCAAGGCTGTTTATGAAAGAAGGATGCGCCTGAATACACAGGTCTTTAACGACGGCAAGGTACTGATTTCTTATGACGCACTCAATGATGCCGTTATAACAAAAGGTACCATAGCAAGGATGATATCGCTGAAGACGAGCGTCGACAACAAATACCTCACCACGTACAAGGCCGACGGGCTTATCATATCGACATCCACCGGCTCCACAGCGTACTCCATGGCAGCAGGAGGTCCCATCGTTTATCCGACGACGGACACCATCATCCTGACGCCGATATCCCCGCATACGCTGACCAACAGGCCCATTGTCCTGTCATCGGACGCGGTGGTCGAGATAGAACTCGAGACAGAAGAAAAGGACATTGTCATAACTCTCGACGGACAGGTATCCAGCCCCATAAACAAAACGAACAAGATTAAAATATCGAAGTCGTCGAATTACACGACGGTCATAAAGTCCCCCTTCCGGAATTATTTCGAGATCCTCAGGGAAAAACTCAAATGGGGCGAGCGATAGATGTTGAAATCCTTAAGGCTTAAGGATTTTGCGATCTTTAAAGACATTACCGTACAGTTTTCAGAGCACCTGTGCATCATAAGCGGCGAGACAGGCGCAGGGAAATCCATCATGGTTGACGGCATGCTGGTACTGCTCGGTGCACGCACGGACGCGGGTGTTGTGAGAGAAGGCGCACCAGAGGCTGTTGTAGAGGGACTTTTCGAGACAAAGGAGAAAAGCCCTGCCGGGGTGTTCCTCCGGGAACACGGCTTTGAGTTTCAGGAGGAGCTTGCGGTTAAGCGCATCATAAATGCGCAGGGGAAAAGCAGGGTCTACATAAACGGATCTCCCTCGACGCTCTCGATGTTATCGGATCTGACAAAACTGCTGGTCGATATACACGGACAGCACGAACACCAGAGCCTGCTGGACGAAGAAAACCATATAAAACTGCTCGATGCTTATGCAGGTACCGAAAAATCCGCAGAGCAGGTGAAGACGGCCTATGCCGGGTTACTGAAAACCACAGACCAATACAACAGACTGCAATCGAACAGTGAAAACTTAAAAAAGGAAAAGGAGCTGTTCAAATTCCAGCTGTCAGAGATCAGGGCTGCCGGTGTAAGGCCGGAAGAAGAGAACGGTCTTGAAAAGGAATACAATATCCTGTCAAATGCACAGCGTATGCTCTCGGAGCTCAACATGGTATACGAGACGATCTCCGGTGATGAGAACGGCGTGATTGCAAACATACACCGATCGTTAAAGCTTATTTCCGGACTGCAGGATATAGACCCGTACCTCAAGGGGTATACCGGGAGGCTTGAAGCTGTATCGGTCGAACTCAAAGACATCTCATCGGATCTCAGCTCCTATGTTTCCAAAATAGACATGGATCCGCAAAAGCTCGAGCAGACAGAACAGCGTATCGAGCTTATTGAAAAAATGAAAAAGAAGTACGGTAAAACGATAAAAGATGTCATTGAATATGCAGCGGCCATTGAAAAACAAATCGGTAAATTAAACAACACGGATGAAGAGATCGCAGCATTACAGAAAAAAAAGCTTCAGCTCGAGAAAGAGCTTTATAAGGGTGCGGAAGAGCTCTCAAGCGCGAGGAAGCATGCTGCAGCCGGGCTTGGCAAAACGGTCGTTCAGGAGCTTAAAACACTGGGTATGAAGGATGCGGTGTTTGAAGTCAGGGTAGAGCCCCCCGGAAAAAAAGACACCATAACAATACAGGGGAAAGACATAAGTTCCGACGGTCTGGACAGCGTAAGGTTTTATTTCTCCGCCAATTTGGGATTTCCCGCGAAGCCATTGACGGATATTATATCGGGCGGCGAGCTTTCAAGGACCATGCTTGCCATTAAAAGGACTTTGGTCAAGGCATCACCCGTTCCCGTGCTTGTATTCGACGAGATAGATGCGGGCATAGGCGGGACTACAGCGGAGATCGTGGGCAGGAAATTAAAAGAGCTGTCCGGTTACCACCAGGTCATCTGTATTACGCACCTCCCTCAAATAGCGGGATTCGGTGATTATCATATAAGTGTATCAAAGCATACATCATCCGGTAAAACGGATGTTTCCGTGCAGGTGCTTGACGAAAAAGGCAGAACAGAGGAGATCGCACGGATGCTGTCCGGCGAGACGGTATCCGAGCTTGCACGGAAGCAGGCAAAAGAATTTTTAAAATATGCAAAGGAGAGAACGTGATACGAAAGGCGAGGATGGGTGATGTAAAGGAGATGCAGAAACTCATTGAGGTTTATGCAAAAAAAGGGGAGATGCTCCCGCGCTCCCTGCTTGAAATATACGAGAATATCCGCGACTATATTGTCTCTATGTCCGACAGCGGTGAGATCATCGGCGTGTGTGCCATGCACATCTTCTGGGACGGGCTTGCAGAGGTGCGCTCTCTCGCGGTGAAGCAGGACCATACGCACAAAGGCATCGGCACCCTGATGGTACAGTCGTGCATAGAAGAGGCAAAAGGATTTGAGATAAACCAGGTTTTTTCCCTTACCTATAAGCCCGGGTTCTTTGAAAAGCTCGGGTTCAGGATCGTCGACAAATCGCTCCTCCCGCAGAAGATATGGAGCGATTGCCTGAAATGCCCGCAGTTCCCGGACTGCAATGAAATTGCGCTGATCCTTGAATTGAACGAGAAAACTGAGCTAAACGTGCAATAGGGCAGTCAGCCATAGGCTGATCAGTCCTGTGGCTTATTTGTCCATTCTCTCCTGGCAAAGATTAATTCTATATATGAGAGGGAAGAGTTGTTCGTCTCTGCTCGTGAAACAACGCTCTTTTGAGAACCGGATTTATAGCAAATGGATACCTTATCTCTCATGCGGATAAGAAGCTGTCCACGCAGATTACTATGAAAGAATACCAAGCAGTTCGTTGGTGTTCCCCTTCGCATCGTCTCAAACTCTTCCCTCTCTATCGGCTCTGCCGGTATGATCTCCCTCATACACATTGAAGCCACACGTGCATACTATATGTATATGCAGTTAGCAACGGACAAATCTCCAAAACTTACCGTGCCATACAGGTACCTTTTTACGGGTATGGTGATACTTATTGTGTTGTCCCTGGGAATAATCGTAAAGGCCGGGGCATTTACCCTCCATTACTACAGCTCTCCGGTCCTTTTGCCCCTGACACACCTGTTAACGCTTGGCTGGATAACCATGACTATCATGGGTGCAATGTTCCAGCTCGTGCCGGTTATAACGGAGAGGAATCTGTTCAATGAGACCATTGCCAGGGTGGTTTATTATATCTACCTGGCGGGTGTTGCCTGGCTCGTCTATGCATTTGCAACCAATACACCTGCTGAGCCGGGCGCAGGCATTATCAGCATTGCCGTCATCCTGTTCCTGCTCGATGCTGCACTGACGATACACCCTGTCCGGGGACGGAATGATCCGGCAGCCGGGAACGGACTCAAATCAACGCCGGTTTCAAGCGGCAACAACAGTCCATCGGGACCGCAGTCCATCCCGAACAGGGTAAATGGTTTGAAGAAGCCCGACCTTGCGGTCTCGTATGTTGGGGTTGCACTGTTCTTTTTGTTCTTTACGATCCTGTCCGGTTCTTTTGCAGCATTCGGATTGCACCATGAAATCGCATATAATCCTTTGACCCTGTTATTCCTGCACATAGCCGTTGCAGGGATTGGATGGGTCAGCTTTATTGTTATCGGATTTTCGTTCAGGCTTGTCCCCATGTTTGTCCTGTCCCACGGGTATGATGAATCATTCGGCTGGACGTCCCTGGTAATGCTTGTGTCAGGCCTGGTCTTCCTTATCCTGTATTTTTTATTACACCTGTTCGTTCCGCAGATCAGCGGTATACACTGGATCGCGCTTGCGGGCGGCATTATCATGCTCATCGGCATCGTCAGTTATTTACTCCAGATGCGGGTTATTTATAAACAAAGAACGCGCAGGAAGATAGAGCCTGCCCTGTGGTTTTCGATCTGTGCTATGGGTTATCTCCTTATTGCAGGGATAACCGGTGTATGGATGCTCGCGTTTTCGCATTCGTTCCGCATGGAGATCGTGTATGTTGTTACGGGGCTGTTCGGCTTTGCAGGCATGTATATCATCGGCATGATGCATAAGATCGTACCTTTCCTGCAGTGGTATAACAAGTACAGTTCAAAGATAGGACTTGAGAAGGTGCCCATGACGAAGGACATGATAAGCGAGAAACTTACCTGGGTTCAGCTTTTTGTGTTCAATGCAGGCATCATCATAATCGTGGCAGGGGTCATGGCGAATGCACCGGCCATTATTGTTGTTTCCGGCATAGTATTTTTAACAGGTTCAATTCTGTTTTTATGGAATATAGCAAATGTGTTGAGAAAGTAAGGAGGATGTATGGTTACACAACAGGATGTACTCAAGGCACTCGAGGCAGTGATAGACCCAGAGCTCGGTCTCAATATTGTTGAGCTCGGGTTGATATACGGCGTTCAGGTTGAAAGCGGTGAGGTTTCCGTGAAGATGACGCTGTCGGCACGGGGTTGTCCTTTACACACGAGTATAACAAACGGTGTTGAGAACGTTATTAAAAGGATGGACGGCGTCAACGGGGTAAAGGTAGAGGTTGTCTGGGACCCGCCGTGGACGCCCGACAGGATAGCACCGGAAACCAAAAAGCGCATGGGGTTCAGATGAAGATCACACCGCAGACAAAGATCGTAGAGATGATCAAGGCGCATCCTGAGCTTGTTACCGTGCTTGCATCGTACAACAGCCATTTTGAGCTTTTAAGAAACCCGATCATGCGAAAGACGTTTGCACGGTTCGCAACCGTCAGTCATGCCGCGAAGGTTGCCGGCGTCAATCTCGCCGACCTTATCAAGCTGATGAATA
>DAHXOM010000029.1 GCA_027364825.1 bacterium
AACGGTGTTTCCCATATCAGACAAAACAATGATTACAAGGGTGCATGGGGGCTTGCCGGTATTGGGTTCAGCAAAGACAATAACAGGGCTTATTTTATAACACACCTGTACAACAGCGATAAGGGTGTACCCGGTGCGCTCGGCATGCCTTCACCGCAGGCAAGGGAGTACGACAGCCACGGTATTTATATTATGAAATACCTGCATACTTCAGACGCAGTCACGGTGAAGGCATCATTAAGCCATGTTAACGAGGACTCTAAATATTTTGATAACGTCTATGTTTTGGAATCCAACCCGTCTCAATCTAATGATACGGACAATGAGGCGGGCGCAACGCTTATCTTTCACCATATTCCCTACAATACACTCAGCGTCAATATAGATGAACTGTCGCAGCAGGCCGTATCCTCGAATATCGGAAGCCATACAAGGAATACAGGTAGTCTTGGTATTGAAGATATAGCAAAACCCCTGGAATGGCTTGCGATAGTCGGTGATACTGCATACCAGTCCATATCTGATATAGGCAAGGTATCCACCTATGGTATCGGGACCGCAGTAAAGCCCCTATCATGGATGGCAATCAAGATGCGCGTATCAACAGCATTCGAGGCGCCTTCGCTCGATGCCCTTTACTGGCCCAATGCTGCAGGAGCACAGGGCAATCCTTATCTGAAGCCAGAGACAAAAACAGGCTATGAGCTCGGCCTGCTTTTGTCTCCGCTAACAGATACAACCGTTGAGATAAACGGGTTTTATGACCGGTACCATGACCTGATCCAGTGGTCTCCTTCCGCAAACAATATATGGATGCCGCAGAATATTTCCGGTGCGGTTATTAAAGGCATGGAGCTTTCCGTCAATTCAGCCCCGGTACACCTGCTTACCCTGTCAGGTAATATGAGCATACTCAACACGCTGAATCTCTCGGATAATCCGTCCGGGTCTTATGGTAAGGCACTGACGTACAGACCCGATATTGTTGCAAATACTTCTGTAAAAATAGGAGAGGACAGCAGGTATCTATCTTTCGGCATCGGCTATACAGGTGAAAGGTACATCACACCGACGAACAGCCAATCCCTGCCTGGATTTTACAATATCAATGCGACACTGAGCTACAAAATAAAATGGATAAGGCCGTTTATAACCTTTACACAGTATTTTTCCAATACGCTCGATGCCCTGACAAGCTATGAGTACATTTCAGGTTATCCGTTGCCGGGCAGGTATGTGTGGGCAGGTGTTCAATTCAAGATTTAAAACAAATTAAAATCGTAACTCCCTTAATCCATCTTAACCTAAGAGGGATAACGCAGGAGAGTATTTTAACTCCCCTCTCAAGATAAGAGGGGCAGGGGGAGTTATGAGATTTATGCGCAATGGCCCGATATTTAGAAAGAGATATTAAATCAAAAATAAAAGGAGAATGTATGAAGAAATTCAAAATTCAAGATTCAAGATTCAAAACCGAGGAAAAATTCAAAACTCCAGAGTCAAGATTCAAAATGGAGAAGAGATTCAAGATTCAGGATTCAAAATTCCTGTGGATGTCGGGATTGGCATTCACAATACTGATTATGGTAGTTGCAGGATGCGGTAAGGCAAAATCAGGTTCAGAGGTACTTCAGCAAGCGCCTTATGTAATAGCATTATCCCAGCCCGGCGGCAGTGTACAGGGTTCACTTTATGCAATCTCGCCGACAACAGGGACAGTTCAGACGTTACCACTCAAGGTCGGGGCAATACCAAACAGTATGCTCCTCGACGGCACCAACCTTTATGTTGTGAATGCAGGCGACGCGACAATATCCGTGATCTCCATTACAGAAACCGCATCCAGCATCTATATGACCAACAATGGTATGATTCAGCTCCCATCAGCGAGTTATCCCGAGTATATAACTGTAACGACAGCGAATGGTATTGAAAAGGGCTATGTGGCGTTGAATGGAACAAATCAGGTTGCAGTGTTGAATATGGATAAGGACACGGTTCTGTCATACATAAATATTCCTTCTTACAAAACATGGGACCCATCATTTGAATCTCATCCATGGGGCATATCTATGGTTAACGGCAAGGTCATGGTTGCGAACAATGGGGCTGACTACGCGGCCTTTTCCTATATCGCGCCATCCATGGTAAGTGTTATAGACCCGTCAACAGACGCTTTATTAACACCGGTAACCACAACAACAGGCATTAATCTTCAGGCCGTTGCACCGCTTACGACAACCGGGTTCGCGGTTATCTCAAGCGGTAATTACGGCACTGTTGGCGGCTATGCAGAGCTGTTTGATGGCAGTTCAAATGAAACAGCGGCAATACCCTTGAGCGGGGCCGGTACCGGTATTGCAATAAGCACTACAGGCATAGGCTATATAGCGTCAGGCAGTATCGTTGGATATGATGAGATCAACACAAATACGGGTAAATTTATTACAACAACAGACTTACCTGGACCGTCAGGTTTCAATCTAACCAGTATTAAATTTGCACCCGACGGTACGCTCTGGGCAACGGACTGGCAGGATAATATGGTGTTTGAGATCAATCCGGCTACGAACACGGTAATCAAAACATTCAAGCTGCTGGAGTCTGCACAGGATATAGTATTTGTGTATTGATGGGCATTGTCTTTATAACAGGGGGTGCAAGGAGCGGTAAAAGTGCCTTCGCACTTTCTCAAGCGCAAGGGCTTACAGGAGAAAAGGTATTTATAGCAACAGCACGGGCACAGGATGAAGAGATGAAGGTACGCATAGAAACGCACAAAACGCAGCGGGGCAGTGTGTGGGATACTTACGAAGAGCCCATAAAAATCGCTGAGCTTATTGAATCATTAAAACAAAGATACGATGTTATGCTGATCGATTGCCTTACCTTGTGGCTTTCAAATGTGATGCATGCAGGCGTTGATGTTACCCATGAGATGGATAGACTCGGAGGGGTAATCCTTGCAGTTCCCCAAAGGGCAGGGATAAGCTCTGCACCTGCAATATTCATCGTATCCAACGAGGTTGGCATGGGTATAGTGTCTGAGAATGCCCTGGCAAGGCAGTTCAGGGATTATCAGGGGATTTTAAATCAGCATATAGCAAGCATAGCAAATGAGGTTTATCTTATGGTCGCAGGGATACCGGTGAAGATAAAGTAAATATGACAGGTAAAGAAAAACACCGTCGTTATTGTAGAGGCGAGGTCACCCCGCCCCTACTGAGATGGGGCAATGACCAGAAAAATCCTGCAAATATAAACAAAATGTTAAAGGAGAAATTTTGATGATGAAAGATACAGTAACAAAGATTCAGGGGATTGATGCGTCACTCCTAAAACAGGCTCAGGCAAGGCTTGACAAACTTACAAAGCCAAAGGACAGCCTTGGAAGGCTTGAGGAGTTTGCTCAAAGGCTTGTTGCAATAACAGGAAATACCATGCCCGATATTGATAAAAAGGTGGTATTCACCTTTGCAGGGGATCACGGTGTTGCTGAGGAAGGTGTGTCTGCATTCCCAAAAGAGGTTACAAGGGAGATGGTTTTGAATTTTATCAATAAGGGGGCTGCAATCAATGTGCTTGCACGGCACGCCGGTGCGGATGTGGTGGTTGTTGATATTGGGGTTGACCTAGATTTCTTAAATGATCCAGACATACCCCCATTTTCAACCTGTGAGATAGGCGGTAAGATTGCATTTGGTAAAAATGGAGTAGCCTTTATTTCGAACAAGGTTGTGTATGGCACGCAGAATATTTCAAAATGGCCTGCAATGACACGCAAGGAGGCAGAGCAGTGTGTCCAGACAGGCATTGACCTTGCAATCGGGTATTCGAAGCAGGGATACAGCATGTTCGGGACAGGAGACATGGGTATTGCGAACACAACGCCGTCCTCAGCTATTGCAGCACTCTTGACGGGAAGGGAAGTAAAGGATGTTACCGGCAGGGGTACCGGTATAGACGGGCATGCATTTGAACACAAGATCCGTGTCATTGAACAGGCCATTGCCCTCAACAAACCCGATCCTTCCGATCCTATAGATGTGCTTGCCAAGGTTGGGGGTGCAGAGATCGGAGGCATTACCGGTCTGATCCTCGGTTGTGCTTCTCAAAAAAGGCCGGTTGTCATTGACGGCCTGATATCCACTGCAGGTGCTCTGGTAGCCTATTTCATTGAACCGAAGACAAAGGATTATATGTTTGCATCACACCAGTCGGTTGAGATTGGTCATAGGGTAATGCTCGATAAAATGGGTTTAACCCCTATCCTTGACCTTAATCTTAGGCTCGGCGAAGGCACGGGTGCGGTGCTTGCCATGTTCCTCATAGAGGCTGGACTGAAGATCTATAAGGAGATGGCAACATTTGGGGAGGCCGGGGTCAGTGAAAAGAAACAGGGTTAAAGGCTACAGGGATGCGTAGATTACTTATCGCTTTACAGTTTCTCACCATCATACCTGTAAAGGTTAAAGGCGATATTCGCGAAGATGATATTGCCGGCTCAAGTATGTTTTTCCCTGTCGTTGGTGGATTCCAGGGTCTGATTGTTTTGTTCTTTACAATGTTCTTGATAAGGGTCTTTTGTAGTGTCACGGCATGCCATGACACTATTGAGATTGTAAGCGTATTGGTGATTATGATCCTTATAATCACCAATAAAGGTTTACACCTTGATGGACTTGCAGATACGTTTGATGCCCTCGGTGTTTCATCAACGGGTAACGAAGCACTTGATAGGGAAAAAAGATTATCTGCAATGAAAGACAGCAGGATAGGTTCTATCGGAGCAACCGGCATAGTGTTTACGATCCTGATTAAATTTGTTTTGTTAAACGCCTTATTTTTGACCGGACCATGGAGCACTGTATACTTACTGCTTTTTATAATGCCTGTGCTCTCAAAATGGGCAATGGTCCCTGCTCTGTATCATGGCGCATCCGCACGGCAGGACGGCATTGGCAGAATATTTGTTGATCATGCGACATTGAAACAGCTTGTAATCTCAACAATTCTGGCAATGGTTCTGATCGTGGCAGCATTGTGCGCCTATTCCATTACAAATTCGGATTCGGCTACAAAGCTCCTACTATTAAGTATTATGCTTATTATAATCTATGGATTCAGTTTTATGTCAGTGAAATGTTGTAAGAAGATATTCGGCGGTATAACAGGGGATACACTCGGTGCGATCAGCGAGTTGTCAGAGGTTGTGTTCCTGATTGCAGGGGTATTATGGCTAAGGCATTGATGATTCAGGGCACGGGCTCCGGTGTCGGGAAGAGTCTGGTTGTTACTGCACTGTGCAGGATCTTTAAGGACATGGGCGTGGATGTTGCACCTTTTAAGGCACAGAACATGGCATTGAACGCGTATGTAACAAGGGAAGGCGGCGAGATCGGTGTTGCGCAGGCGCTCCAGGCTTTTGCTGCAGGCATAGAGCCTGAGATCGATATGAATCCGATCTTGCTGAAGCCTTCGGGAGAGTCGGGCGTTCAGATAGTGATTCACGGGAAGGCTTATAAAACCATGAAGGCACGAGGATACTACGGGTTAAAACACCGGGCGAACAATGCTGTCAGAAGTTCTTTTAAAAGGCTTTCGAAAAGCCATGCATTAATCATTATAGAAGGCGCAGGCAGCCCTGCCGAAATAAATCTTATGAAGGATGATATAGTAAACATGGCAATGGCAAGGTATGCAAACGCACCTGTTTTGCTTGTAGGGGATATCGATAAAGGCGGTGTGTTTGCGTCATTTTACGGAACGGTTGAACTGCTAAAAGATAGTACAAATCGCACAGTCCATCATACCAAAGCTGGGGAAACCCTCTGTGTCCCCCTTATCAGGGGGAGATTGCGAGACGCAGATTATATAAAGGCATTCATTGTAAACAAATTTAGGGGTGATTTAGACTTGCTCAAGCCCGGTCTTAAAATGATTGAAGATAAAACCAATAGGCCTGTGATAGGGGTGATCCCTTATATGAATAATATTGGACTGCCGGAAGAAGATGGGGCGTATATGGAAGAAATTCAAAACTCAAAATTCAAAACTCAAAATTCAGAATTAGAAATTCAAAACTCAAAACTCAAAATTCAAAATTCGGGATCAGGAAATCAAGATCCAATAAAGATCGTTGTAGTAAAGCTTCCGTATATCTCGAACTTCACGGACTTTGATCCTTTTTATTATGAACCGGATGTTGAGCTCTTCTATTCCAACAATCCGTTGGATATAGAACATGCGGACATTGTAATGATTCCCGGCACAAAGAATACAGTGGATGCGCTTCTATTTTTAAAACAAACAGGACTTCATGAAAGTATAAAACGGGCGTATGCAAAAGGTACTCAGGTCATTGGAATATGCGGCGGTTATCAGATATTGGGGAAAAGGCTCCATAACCCTTATGGTGTGGAAGGCAGGATTAAAACATTGGACGGAATCGGCATATTGCCTATAAAAACAGTGTTTCAAAAAGAAAAGATTACAGCGCAGGTGGAAGCCGGGATTGTCCCGGGGGCAGGGTTTGGATTCCAAGGGTTTGAAGATATCAGATTGAAAGGCTATGAGATCCACCATGGTATAAGCACCGGGGATATAGGGGTGTTCAGGTTAAGAAGGGTTCCAAATATAAAGGGGTTTGATACACTGGATGGATCAAAAAATAAAAACTGTTTTGGCACGTACCTGCACGGCATCTTTGATAATGATGAATTCAGAAGGGCAATCCTGAACAACATCAGGATAAAAAAGGGCTTAAAGCCGTTAAAGCATACCTTTCGCTATGCTCAGGCGAAGGACAGGGCAATCGATCGTTTTGCAGACAGTGTAAAACAGCACCTTGATGTGGAATATATAAAAAGACTGATAGGAGTATGAATTTATACATTTGAAAGTAGTAAGCGAAAGGATAACAGTAGTAAAGATAGCAGGAGTATTTTAAAGGAGCTCACGCAATGGTTAGAGGCATAGTAATAGCGGGTACGCACAGCGGATGCGGCAAGACGACGGTAACGCTCGGGCTGCTGAGCGCACTCAAAAAAATGGGACTCAAAATCCAGCCCTTCAAAGCAGGTCCGGATTTTATCGATGCGGGCTTGCATACCTTTGTTTCCGGACTGCCCTCAAGGAACCTCGATCTTTGGATGTGCGGTGAGCAGGGTGTCAAAGAATGTTTTTCTCAACATACGGCGGATGTTGATATTGCAGTGGTGGAAGGCGTTATGGGCATGTATGACGGGGATTATAATACGGCAGATCTTGCAGGGCTCCTCTGTCTGCCTGTTGTACTGGTTGTTGATGCTTATGGAATGGCAGAAAGTGCAGGGGCAATAGTAGAGGGATTTGCAGAATATAGCCGGAGAAAGACCCGTGGATTGAAAAAAGCTAAAATAGCAGGTGTAATATTCAACCGTGTATCATCCGGGCCGCATTTCAATATGCTGAAAAACGCTGTCAGGGATGTACCCGTTTTCGGTTATCTTCCGAAGAATAATGATTTTGAGATTCAGGAGAGGCATCTCGGACTTATAACCGCCCAGGAAAATCCTGTAACGCAGCAAGCCATAGATAAACTTGCAAAAATTGTGCTGGAGCATATTGACGTGAATGCTATAATCCAAAATCCCGTAGTAGGGGCAGGGTTATCCCGCCCCTACTCAAAACACAAGATTGAAATTGCGCTTAGTAATTCCGGTATTAAACAGAAAATCCGCATTGCCCTTGCGTACGATAAGGCGTTTTGTTTTTATTATGAGGATAATCTGGATATGCTGAGAGAAGCGGGTGCAGAGATTATAAAATTCAGTCCATGGAGTGATGAACAAGTGCCTGACGCTGATGTCTTGTACATCGGCGGAGGTTATCCGGAGATACATGCGCATGCATTATCAGAAAATGAATCGATGCTTGAATCCATCAGGGCATGGGTGGATGCTGACAAGCCTGTTTATGCCGAGTGCGGCGGTATGATGTACCTATCAAAGGGAATTTATGATTTTGACAATAGGTTTTACAGGATGGCAGGTGTGCTGCCGTTTGAAACCAAAATGGAGAGATCAAGATTGCACCTAGGTTATAGGGAAATAATTTTAAAAGAAGATTGTATCCTTGGTAAAAAGGGCGATAGACTGAAAGGGCAGGAGTTCCATTATTCCGAGCGTACCAATATCGGGCAGGCCGCATCACTCAAGACCTGTTACCGATTGGAACCGGATGGTGCTGAAGAGGGTTATTGTATAAAGCGGGTACTCGCAAGCTACATACATGTCCATTTTTGTTCTCATCCGGACACCGCGGTATTGTTTATAAATTTTGTCAAGAGAGGGATATAGGATGCTCAAGAGGTTTATAATTCTTGTATTGTTTGTCATTGCAGGGGCAGGTACGCAGGGAAGCTTGGTTAATCAAAGCAATACAAAATCCCCCCTTCTTCCCCCCTTTGTTAAAGGGGGGGAGGGGGGATTAGAAAACATAGTCGTCCGGGATGATATAGGCAGGAAAGTATCAATTCAAATACCGGTAAAACGGGTTGTTACACTTGCACCATCAAACACGGATATTGTTTCTGCGCTTGGCATGACATCTACGGTTGTCGGGGCAAGCAATACCGACGATAATCCATTACCGTCTTATGTGAAAAGGATTGGATTTATCAATCCGTCGGTCGAAGAGATTGTTTCTTTAAGACCCGGGCTGGTTATGGGGATCTATGGAGAGGACATGATATGTAACAGGCTTGAACATTTGAACATCCCCTGTATAATGCTATCACCAGATACAATTGATGGAGTAATGCACGATATAAGGCTTGCCGGCAGGATCTTTTCGGCAAATGCTGCTGCATCCGTTGTCGGGAATAAAATAAAAGGGAAAATGGATTGGATGAATGCAAAGTTAAGTCATTGCAAAACAACACCGCGCGTATACTTTGAGATAGATGCCTCTGACCCGTCGAGGCCGTTCTCTGCAGGCCGGGGCAGTTTTATCGACAGCATGATAACCATGGCGCATGCGGTAAATATTGCCCATAATACCAATACCATGTGGCCGCAGCTCTCGGAAGAATATATCCTTTCGCAGGATCCGGATGTTATTATCCTGTCCGATAAGTTTGATATAAATGCACTGAGGAAACGCCCGGGCTGGTCTGCAATAAAGGCCGTTCAAACAGGCAGGGTCTACCATATAAACGAAAATCTTGTCTCGAGACCGGGCCCTGACATTATCAATGCTTTTGTTCAGATAGCAAAGGACATCCACCCGGAGGTGTTTGAGAAATGGTGAGGCAATTGCTCTTCATAAGTGGAGTTGGGTTATTTCAAGGTGTGACACGAAGGTGTCACGAGGAAACACTCCAACCTGCCTGTCATTGCGAGGGAGTAAAACGACCGAAGCAATCCTTCAATACCGGTAGATTGCTTCACTTCGTTCGCAATGACAAAGGAGAAATTATTGTGCAGCATCCAGAAGGAACAAACTACCAATGAAGCTGTATCAATACATAGAAAGGCATACATGGCTTCTGTGGTCCGTACTCGTGCTGTGTCTTGCCATAGTATTTATGCTCAACATCGCAATCGGCCCTGTAAACATACCTATTGCGGATGTCGTAAAGGCATTCGTGGCTTCGTCCAAAAGTGTGGACAGTACGATCATCCTGTCCATCAGACTGCCCGTGGCTATTGCCGGTATAATCGTGGGAGCAGGACTCGGGGTGAGCGGTGCGATCTTTCAGGCGATACTGAGAAACCCGCTTGCAGACCCCTATATTCTGGGCAGCTCTTCGGGTGCCGCACGCGGTGCCGCCATTGCGCAGGCAGTCATGTTGAGCAGTGTTTCGGTGTCCTTGTCGGCTTTTCTGGGTGCTGTCGGTGCAATGGCAATCGTATACCTGATCTCCCTTTCATCCGGCAGTTCATCGCCGCTCTACCTCATACTGGCTGGCGTTGCGGTCAGTGCACTCCTCGGTTCCGTGATGTCGTTTATTATACTTATGAGCAATACCATGCAGATCAGGATCTACTCCATAATGATGTGGCTTATGGGCGGTGTAAAAGAAACAGGATGGCATGAACTCATCTTTATCGGTACTGCATTTATTGTCCTGAGTGTGACGGCAGTCCTTATTGCCCCCTACCTCGATGTACTCTCATTCGGGGACGAAAAGGCATCGAGCCTCGGCGTGCATGTTGAAAGGACAAGGCTGCTCTCGATGGTCATTGCGGCCCTGCTTGCAGGCGTTGCAGTCTATCTGAGCGGGCTTGTGGGGTTTGTAGGGCTTATTGTACCGCACATTACGAGACTGGTCATCGGCCCTTCCCATAAAAGACTCATTACCGTCAGTATTTTTGTCGGCGCCATCTTCTTGCTGGTATCGAACCTCATAGCAAGGACCGTTCTGCGGCCGGTCGAGGTGCCTGTCGGTGT
>DAHXOM010000041.1 GCA_027364825.1 bacterium
ATGTCCAAATAAATCTATGTAGACGGAGGACGGTGCAAGGCGTTTCACCATGGTATACCCGAGGTGCGTGAGTATGGTATCTATGGGTTCGTTGTAATAGGTTTCACGCCTGTAAAAGTACGTTGTGTACCAGCCTTCCGAGACGAGCACGATTTGAGGATCCAAGGTTGACAGTTGTTTCAGCATGAAGGGGGACGGCTGTATCCCGGCTACGTTATAGCTGCCACCTGGATAAAAATAAAAGGGCGAGACATACGACAACTTCACCGCTTGCGGAGGTTCCACGGACTTCAGCCATTGAGCGGCTTGCTGGTACGGTAAGAACATGTTTTTGAAATTTGAGGAAGCAATGCATACGTCCACCAACATGATTCCCATGACACTGTATTTCAGGATCCTTCTGTTGATTTTGGATATAAAATAAACGACGGCGGTGGAGGAAAGCATGATGATAAAGGGCAGTATCGTCAGATAGAGATGGGAAAAGATGATCTGAGATATGGATGCGGATATCGAGGTGGAAAAAATAAAGTAGCTGAAAGGATAGGACCAATACAGTATAAATGTTTCGTTGTTCGGGAATGTTTTAAATCTGAAAAGGCCGGCCATAAAGAATACGTATACGCTGACCGAAAGACAAAAGGGAAGTTGAACAAGAAGCTGATACACAAACCGCGTATGCACCCAGCCCAGTGTCGACAACGATAAACCTTGCTGTGCGGATTCCGAGCGGAGATCCATTATGAAACCACGGAGATCCAGCAAAGTAAACGGGGAGGCAAGAAAAAAGGTTAATAATCCTATAGCTATTAATAAAAATATCCTCCTGGATACATGTGTTTTATGGTGCCGGTAATAAAAATATACTGCGGCGATCGGCGGCAGGAGTGTTATGAAATCGTACTTTGTGGCCATGGCAAGGCCCGCAGATATGCCCGCCAGTACAATATACCTTATCCTGCCGTTTTCCTGTATGCGTAAAGAGAAATAGAAGGAAAGGAGCACAAAAAAGGTCAAAGCCGAGTCGACTTTCGACATGTGTGCCATGTAAATGGTCAAAGGATTTAATGCCATGAATAGAGCGGCGATCAATGCAGCGGATTGGCGCTTGAAAAGCCTGTTACTGATACCGTACGTCATCACGACATTCAACAGATCGAAAAACAACGACTCGTATCTTCCAATCACGTAAAGGAGAGGAGACGTGTCCGTCAGCCGATCGATCAGGCTGTTGAACGGTATGGCATATATCCAGCCATACACATGGAAATATATCCGGTATACCAGCGCAGTTAAGAAGTAGATAAATGAGCCGTATTTGAATACATGCGTGTTGAAAGAGCCTGTTTTCAAGATATACAAAGATGGTTTAACAACAAAGTATTCATCGGCATTATAGAAATAAGGGAGCAGCCATTGATGGTTTATTCCAAGATACAAAGCAAGGAGAAGAACAGGGAATAGTAAAAAATAGCGGTTTCTTGAACTTACATAATCATAAACCTTCATGAACATCTTATGAACGCTATAGTACACAACGAAAAAAACACCAATAGATTTTTGAGCTTACTGCTTACCATTCCCATCCACCCATTTCTGCATGGCCTTGGTGTAGACGAGTGCCGAGGAGGTTGAGATTGCAGTGTTGAGCACGGGCTGTTTTTCAAGCATGTACCGAATCAGGAAGCCGAGGGAGCTTATATCATTGTAGACCCTGTAAAATCCGATGGTCTTTTTCCCGTTATCTATCGGCGTGAGTTTCCATGAGCCTTCTACCTTATCGAGGTTGCCTGCTATCCTTGTCCAGGTAATGCTCCTGGGCGGATCAAGTACCTGTTTCAGGGTATAGTCCGCGTGTTCCGACAGAATGGAGAATTTAAACTCGATTTTATAAGTCACGATCCATGTGTTCCCGGTCTTTTGTGTGACCTTTACCTCTGTTGTCTGCGGTATGTTGCCAACGTAATGATCGTAGTCCGTAATGATTGAAAACACCTTTTCTGCCGGAGCGTTGAAAAGCGTTATAACAGTCACAAACTGAGGTTCGCCAGGCCGGGCATTGTCGACAAAGATGAGCTGTCCTTTCTGGAGCATGTCCTGCAGTACCGCCGGCGATGCTGCTGCGAATTGTTCTACGGTTGATGAGGTGTCCTGAGCATACGCAGCAGAAATACAGAACAACGACAGGGATAATACAACCCCCGCGGTGATTAGCTTTCGCATAAGCCCTCCTTCAATTACCCGGAAAATGCAATAAATAAAAAAGCAGGGGCGGGGTTATCCCGCCCGCATTATATCAACTGGAAGTGCGACAGGTCCGCGAGTGCGCCCTGCGTGACATCCTTCCATACAACCTTTATCCGCATGCCTTCTTTAACGCTGCGCCAGTCTGTCCAGCCTTCGAGTATTCCCATGAGGAAGGAATGGGTGCCGTCAAGTTTGACGGTACAGGTAATATACGGGTGTTCGATCAAGTTCCCTTTCACGTCTGCAATGTTTACCGTGAATGCGTCAAGAACACCCTCCTGGGCCACTTCGACAACCTTGTCTATATCTATAAAACACTTTCTGCAGTAGGTCGGACCGGGCACGTATACTGTCCCGCATTTATGGCATTTCCTCCCGAGTATCTTTTTATCCTTCAAGCCCTTTACATACAGGTCAAGTGCGTCTGATTCGATCTTCCACTGATAAGCTGTCAAGTCCCATGTATTTTCTATTATCCTTGTTTCCTGAGTCATAATGCCTCCTTATTTCTTTACCGGTGTCCTGCCGAGAACCGTTACCGTAACGAACTGAAACAGTCCTCCCCAGCCGTGGGCAACGACGTTCTCGATCTTTCTTTGCACCTGGTGTCCGCCCTCTGCAAGTCCCATGACCTGCAATGCAGCCTCACCGACCCTTACCATTGCCGAGGCACCTATTGCATTGGTACTGGTGACGCCGCCCGACGGGTTGAGCGGAAGCTCTCCGTCTATGGCAAATGATCCATTATCCAGCATCTGCGGCGATTTGCCTTCGTCAACCAGTCCGAGCCGTTCAGGCCACATGAGATCCTGATGTGAAAAACCTGAGTAAACCTCTGCCACCTGAATGTCTTTCCGGGGGTCTTTTATCCCGGCCATGGAGTATACCTTTTTGGAGACAACCTTGCACATATACTGTTCAGCGGGATCGGTAATCTGTCCTTCGATGATATTGCCTGTTGTTGCGTCCGATGCGCCTGAACCGAGTCCCTTGACCCACGCTACCCTGTCCGTGATCCCGAATTTTTTTGCCTTTTCTTCGGACACAAGGATCATCGCTATGGCACCGCATGATGTCGGGCAGGTATGTCCGTATCTCAAGGGATATGAAATAATAGGGGTTTTTGCGATGTCCGCCTCTGTGCATCCGGGCTGCTGGAGGTGCGCATAAGGGTTTTTTGCCGCATTCGATCTCATCATTGCCGCAACCCGGTCGATGTGCTCTATACCGGCATGTGCCTTGGTGAGGTAAGACATTGCCTGGAATGCTGCACCACCCGTCGAGCCTCCGCCCCCGAGCCCTGCTATGCCCCTGTCCTCGCTCATATCAGGACCGAAATTAAACATGGAAAATGCCTCGGGCAGGAGTATACCCATCAACCCTACCTGTGCATCCCCTTCATCGTGCTTTTCCCAGCCTATTGCCATAACTACATCATAGAGTCCCGATGCAACATGATAATAAGCTGCCTGATAAACCGATGCGCCTGTTGATCCGCCGGTTGCAATCCTCATAACGGGCTTTTTCGAGCCGCCGAAATGATCGCTTGCCCAGAGGTGGGGCTGATTTATACCTTCAAAGGTGTGCATGTTGCCTACTACGTACGCGTCAATCTGGTCATGCTTGAGCTTTGTTTTGCCGATTGCATTGTCAACCGCGGGCTGTATAAGCTCCGGTATATTGATATCAGGTCTCTTGCTGACAAATCTGCCATTGTAACCAACGCTTATAATTGCTACATTTCTTTTCATGCTTACCTCCTTACGACAAAAACAGTATTTAACTGGGCGCCCGGACCATCCTGTGCATGAACAACGGCAGTTTTAGCGCCTTTAACCTTGTTCTTTCCCGCCTCTTTCCTTAATTGTTCACTCGCCTCGGCAAGCCTTATAAGCCCCGTTGCATTTATCGGGTTTGCTCCGATAGGTCCGCCCGATGGATTTACCGGCATTGCCCCGTCTATCCCGCTTTCACCGTTCTTTACAACATCTTTCCCGCTCCCCGGCTTGAAAAGCCCCATTGCCTCGGCGAATACCGGCTCTTCCGAAGCAAAATTGGTATGCAATTCCGCGAGGTCGATCTCTTTTTTGGGATTCTTTATACCTGCCATTTTGTACGCTTTTTTTGCGGCAGCGGATAAATGTTCCATTGCCAGAAGGTCCCGGTCGCCTATATAATAGGTGTCCATAAAATGACCAACACCGTCTATCCATACCGGCTTATCCGTAAACTTCTTTGCCGCTTTTTTCGAAGACAGTATTACGGCGCATGCCCCGTCGGCATAGGCGGAAACGTGTGCCTGTCTTATCGGCAGATAGAGCGGTTTTGAGTTCAGTACATCTTCTACCGAGGCCGTTGGTTCTTTCCTTGCTGCGTACGGGTTATTATTCGCATTCTGGAGGTTCTTTACCGTGAGCCTCGCGAGGTCTTCCTCGGTAAACTTATATTTTTTCATATAGGCGCTTGCCTGCAATGCAGATGTCGAATAGTAATTTATGATACCCCGGGGCCGCTCGTAAACAGGGTCAAGGGAGTAGGCCTGGGTAAGGGGCACCCTGAACTCCGAACCTGCCATGCTGAAACCGATAACAAGGGCTGTTTCATAGAGCCCCGACAGGATGCGCATGTATGCGTACAGGGCGGCACTCAGACCGTCTGCCTCAACCTTTGTCTCGTCCTTCATGAAGGAACCTATCCTCGGAACCGTATAGACTTCGGAGATTGTCCTGCCGTCTGTAAAATCATTGCTCGCAAATATAAATGTATCGATATCATCCCTGGTGATACCAAGGTCTTTGAACAGGGACTTTACGAGCTCGTATATCATTCTTTCTCTCGCAACAGGGCTGTCAAAGGTGTGTTTTGTTTGTTTATAACCGACTACTGCAACCCTTTCGTTCATAAATACCTCCTTTTAAAATCCATTCAAGCCGTTCAAATCGTTTCAGAAGTTAAACCCAGTGTCATGCAGGTTCAAAATAAGCCAGATCATTGTAATCCCCCTGCGTTGTCTCTTTCCATACAGCTTTTACCTTCATGCCTGTTTTTACATCATGCACGGAAGGAGTCTTTATAATACCCGAGATCAGGCTTGAAGCCCCCGGGAGCTTGATCAGGCCGATTATGTAAGGCTGCTGGACGCCGGTAATCTCCCCGTTGACGATGTTCACGTGTGCTGTCGTGAAGTTTTTCAGTACGCCTTCCTGGCCGACCTCAACCATTTGATCGATTGGCTTATGGCATTTGCTGCATACGGTACGCGGCGGCACATATACTTTTTTGCACGCCGGACATTTTACACCCAATATCTTTTTTTCTTTGAGACCGTTGATGTACTGTTCCAGTGCATGACCAACCCTGTTCTTGTACGCAAATGTTATCGGGACTGTCGCCCTTACAATATGACCAGGCATAGTTACCTCCTTTTTCTAAGGACATACAAAATTTCCAAACGCATTGCAAGGGTTTTGATTATTTAATCAACAGCTTATCTGTTTGGACGTCTTGCAGGGATTTCTTGCAAACTGGCGTATATGTGCTTTTATAGATCGATATGAAATCCGGCGTAATTGCTGTTATAGGCAGACCCAATGTTGGTAAATCTACATTATTGAATAAACTTATTGGAGAGAAACTTACCATTGTCTCTCCAAAACCCCAGACAACATGGCAGAGATTGCATGGTATTCTCACAACAGAAGATGCCCAGTTTGTATTTATCGATACCCCGGGACTGGAAACCGAGAGGAGTTCCCCGTTTATATCGGTGCTGAAGAAAATAACCCTGTCGGCCATGAATGATGCGGATGTAATCTTACATATTGTGGAACCTTTTATAACGGACAAGGAGCACACCATAGAGGAAGAGCTCAAAAAGATTCGCGAAAAACCAAAGATTGTGCTTATAAACAAGATCGATCTTAAAAAAGACAAAAACCCCCTCCTGCCCGTTATCGAGAGATATGCGAATACAGCCCTGTATAACGACATAATACCGGCATCGGCCATCACCGGTGAAGGTATAGATGTATTACTGAGAGAACTGAAAAAGTATCTTCCGAATGAAGGTATGCTGTACAGCGAGGATACCATAACGGACAAGTATGAAAGGGAGCTTGTTGCCGAGATTGTACGGGAGAAGCTCTTTTTATTCACGAGGGAAGAAATACCGTATTCCGTTGCCTGCGTTGTCGACAAATTCGATGAAACTCAGCGGGAGAAAATAATCAGGATATATGTTACGATCTATGTGGAAAAATCGTCCCAGAAAGGCATATTGATAGGCTCCGGCGGTTCAATGCTGAAAAAGATAGGGACATCGGCAAGACTGGATATGGAAAAGCTGCTGGATACAAAGGTGTATCTGGAGCTGTATGTCAAGGTCAAGGAAAATTGGAAAAAGGACAAACACTTTCTCAAGGAAATAGGAATGGACAAATGAACCCGCTCGTTGCAATCGTTGGAAGACCCAATGTGGGCAAATCTCGGTTATTCAACAGAATAATTTCAAAGAGAAAATCGATAGTACTGGATCTTGCCGGAACCACGAGGGACACCATCTATGACACTGTTGAGTGGAACCGCATACCGTTTGATATCGTAGATACCGGCGGCCTGAAGGACGATAAAAATACCATCCATTTCAAAATGAATAAAAGGGTCGAAACCGTCGTGCAGGAAGCATCGCTGGTGATTATGGTATGCGATTACAAGGCAGGCGTACTGGCATACGATCATGAAATAGCAAACTGGCTCAGGAAAACAGACAAGCAGGTTTTTCTGACGGTCAATAAAATAGATAAACCCGATGAGCCTTCCGCTGTTGCAGAGTTCTACCGGCTCGGGTTTAAAGATATCTTTGCGATATCCGCGGAGCACGGGTATGGGGTTGATACGGTGATGGACGCGATAACGGACTACCTGAAGGCGCATAGGAACGAGCTTGAAGGTAAAGATGACAATACCCGCAAGCCTTTAAAACTTGTATTTACCGGCAAGCCGAATGCGGGGAAATCAAGCATAATAAATTATATCATCGGAAATGAAATCATGCTTGTCGATGATAAGCCCGGCACTACCAGGGACCCTGTGGAATTAAAGGTGGAGATCAACAAGATACCGATGCTCTTGATAGATACCGCGGGACTGAAAAAGAACAAGGACGGGCCTGCGGTTGAAACATTATCCGCGATGAAGGCGACGGATTCGATACACCGGTCCGATATTGTCGTACTTGTTATAGATGCCGTACAGGGTGTAACGGGATATGATAAAAAAATTATTAATATGATACAGGATTACGGCAAGGGATGCGTAATAGCCGTTAACAAATGGGATATTATACCAAGACAGGACAGACGGATAATCTTGAATTCGATAGCAGAGGCGTTCAGTTTCGTTGACTATATTCCCGTCGTTCCTACCTCAGCTGTTTCCGGTGAAGGTATCAAGGTGCTCGTATCGAATGTAATAAAGGTCTTGCATGACTATGAATACAGGATCCCGACCGCTGAGTTAAATAAATTCTTCAGGGATGTCCTGAGCAAGCATCAGCCTATTTCGAGCAGCGGGAAGATCATAAAATCGTATTACCTTGTTCAGATAGCCGTCCGGCCTCCGGTGTTTGTAATCTTCACCAACAATAAAACCGGGATTAAAGAGAACTACAGCAAGTTTATCATGAGCAGGATACGGGAGATTTTCGGGTTTAAAGGGGTACCGGTAAAGGTTCTTTTCAGAAGCAAGGGATAAACGGATGGAAAAAAAAGACACATCCCTTATTTCGGCGACGATCGACAGGTTTGTGGTTGATACCTGCATGTCCCATGCCGCGGCACTTTCTTTTTATGTAGTACTCTCGATAATCCCCCTGCTGTTCGTACTGATCTCGGTCGGCAGCTATATCGTAGGGTCAACAAGCAGCTTTTTCCCGTATATAATATCCATACTAAAACAGTTCATGCCGGACATATCTCCGGCGGTCACACACGATGTCGGAACCTTGCTTCAAAAACGCGGTGCCATCGGTGTTTTAGGGTTTATTTTCCTCTTGTTTTCCTCGGATCTTGCACTGCTTGAGGCGAAACGTTCCCTCGACGTTATTTTCAGGCTTGAAAAGAGGAAAAACCCCCTCTTTATAAAGGGTAAATCCATGCTGGTCATCGTTATCGGAGGTGTTGTAGTATCGTTTTTATTCATCATTACTCCTATATTCAAAGTCCTTATAAAACTGGACCTGCCCTTACTGAGTACAACGCTTTATGTAATTGCACAGGTCCTATCAAGCCGTATCTTTGCGTTTTTTATGATCTTTCTGCTGTTTACCTCTGCATATTATTTTCTTCCATCAAAGAGGATTGATAGAAAATACATCATTATTGCCGGGGGCATTACAACCATACTGTGGACAGTGGTGAGGGTGCTGTTCTCATGGTATCTTACCCATCATTCCGGGATAAATATTGTGTATGGTTCAATCGCAGCCATTATTGTTACCATTCTCTGGGTATATTACACATCACTGATTTTTCTGTTCTCCGCAGAATTTGTTTCAAGTCTTAAGGAACAAAGGGAACGGCATTGAAAAAAGTATCGAGAATACCGATTAACTTCAAATATATGCTTCCGATAGTGCTGCTTACCATCATGACGATATCCCTATACACCCTCTTTGTAAGGATCAGCACGGAGAGTGTTTTTAAGCAGTATCTGGAGGATGAGATCAGACTTATCATAAATGACATAAACAAAACCATCACGATACACATGCTGAAAGGCCAGGGGCAGGATTTCAGTATATACCTTGCGAGTCTGTATAATTATGAAATAAAAGATATTATTGCTATTGGCATCCTGTCCCCCACCGGTAAACCCTTATATCTGTATTCAAGGG
>DAHXOM010000067.1 GCA_027364825.1 bacterium
TACGGCCGGGATGAACCGCATGTCTTGTCCAGAATATTAAAGCTCTCACACATAGGCATACTGCCGATCGCGGGCAAGGGGCTTGTTCAGTGGCAGTTGATCCATATCGATGATCTTACGGATTTTTTGATCTCGATAATAAACAATGATCGTGCTTACAATGACCTATTCAATGTTTCATCCGACGAAACCATAGAGATGATAAACCTGTACAGGCTTATTAAGACATTTACGCACAAAGGCAGGATAATCCACCTGCCGATATGGCTGCTCATGCTCATGGCAAGGATTGCCGACATACCGTTCAATGTTCAGGGGAAAAAGCCATTCTCCAATAAGGTCAAATTTTTTGAAAGGCATCACACCTACGATACTTCAAAGGCACGGGACATCCTCGGATTGAAAACCAGGATCACCCTGGAACAGGGACTGTCACAAATATATGGCACAGTCCCTGTCCCACATGCATAAACTTTTCAGCACATCCCGTTTCTTCAGGGCAACGATGGTACGGGAAAATTTCCGGCCGTATGATTCATGACCCAGTTATATATCATCGCATCGACATTATTACTGGTTAACGCCGGATCGGAAAGCAATACATCGAGGTGAGTATAGTTGGGCATGATATCTACATCGAAACCGCAAGCAGTCCTCGGCTGGCCGCTGCAATTGCGCGCAGGAGGCAGCATGCCCATATATTGATCAAAATCCGTTGCAGTCTGTTCGACACCTGCGCCCCCGCCGAATGCAATCACCGGTGCATCCATCTCCGGTGTATAGAGCATATGCATACCCTGCTGATACCGCCAATCCGTCGTCTGTGTGGGTCCGTAATCACCCCCCAGTACCATGGTGTCCAGCAGCAGCCTGGTGGGGAAATACCGCTCCGACATGGTTGTGGAGGTATTGGAAAGCACAGCGGCGAGGTCCATGATGTTTGTTATATGGTTCTGGCTGTTCCAGGTATAGGTCATGGTGCCTTTGTCCGTTGGCTGGGATATAGTGATGCCCGGGAAAAACATACTCGTTGTTGATGTCAAAGGACCGTTCGGACTGCCGAGGGTTGCAGACATGATGCTGATAGGATTGAAATTGCGGTCCATTGCAAACCCGAGCATTGCCTGGTTCGTTGCCGTGAACTGCGTATTACCGAGCAGTGCTGCAGCGATGAGGCTGAACTGGGAAATCTTGAGCAGGGGTGACAACTGGTTGGGCTCAAGCAGTGCATACATGCCTTCGATCTGAACAAGGGTAAACATGTTTAAAAACATGGTTTCTACATATTGACCGATTGGTCCCATAGCAGTTCCGATAAGGCCTACAACCATAACGTTGGATGGATCCTGCCGGATCTGATCCAGACTCGGCATGGTAAAATTCATGCCGGATATGTTCTGGGGTGTGCCGGGACCCGAGATGTATTGTGATGCTGTCACGGTTTGCATCATGCCGGACCCTCCCCCGTCAAGCAGGACAACACCTGCAATATTATCGTATCCTGGCTCCGGTGACGCTACCGGAGTACCGAACTCGTACCCTGCATAATCCTGTGCAATCCATGCGCCGAGTGAATGCCCTCCGAGAAACACATTCGTTTTTCGGTATTGCCGGGGGATAAGTGATATGATCGTATTGAGGTCGCGCAAAGTCATGTCAACCCCCCATTCCGACATGTAGGATACTGAGGTTGCAGGCGGCATGCCTGCGTATGTCTTGCCGTCAATGGATGCCCCGCTGAAATAATAGCCAACAGCACGAGATGGGTCCTGACTATTCCATGCAGCCTGTATACCGGTAAAATCATTCAGGAGAACGGAGCGGCGGTCAACAGTCCACACCTCGATATCTCCCTTCCCCATCTGAACCATAGTCCTTGCCATCTCATCAAAATCACCGGCTCCACCCAAAAGACCCGGCATAAGCACAAGTATTGCTTTTATCTGGGCCGGCTCCGGATTGTAATAATATTTTGTAAAAACTGCGGAATTAAGTTTTGCAGGTGTTGATGTACTTAAAACTGGGTTAGAAGGAACATTAAATGTTGTTTGTACCTCGCAATGTTTTAAATACACCGATGATGATTGAGTTATACTGCCGGGGGAGCATGCTATAGCCGGGGATGATTTAGTGTTGCTGGAACATGCGGCAAGCAGGGAAGCTATTAAACCTGCTGCTACGATAAGCCTTAATTTCATAAGCCCTCCTTATAAAGAACTATTATTCTGTTCTCACCTTCAATACCGCGTATATCATTTCTATGATTCAGTGGGAAGCGTTTTCTCTGATAGAAAAAGCCTTAAAATAATATTGCTTTTCATGCCTCATCAATGCTAATTACTATGGTACACTTCTAACAATGAATATGGCTCACACGTAAAAGGAGGCTGTATGAAATTTGTCGTACTCGGCGGCGCAGGAGACATGGGCAGTGAGGTTGTTGCTGATCTTGCACAGTTTTCACCTGAGAGCAAGGTGGTCATAGTCGATCTCAGAAAGGACGTTGCGGAGAAGAAAGCAAAATCAATAGGCCTGCCCAATATTGCGATTGAACAATGCGATGTCAACAAACGTGATGATGTCCTGAGGATACTGAAAGGAACAAATGTCGTTGTCAATTGTGTAGGTCCGTTCTACAAATACGAAAAGGTCATCTTACCCCTGGCAATTGAAGCGGGTGTCGGTTATGTGGATATCTGTGATGACCATGATGCAACCGAACGTGCCCTCTCGTACAGCGACATGGCGCGTTCAAACAATGTCACGGCACTGATAGGTATGGGATGGACACCCGGAATAACGAATGTGCTTGCACGATACGGGGCAGATAAGCTCGATAAGGTGGAATCGATCAATATCTACTGGGTCGGCTCTATTGCTGATTCGGAAGGTCTGGCTGTTACAAAGCATGTGTTCCATGTCATCCAGGGCACAGCACCGAGCTATGAGGACCATCAATGGATCGACGTGAACGCACTGTCAGGCAATGAGGACGTAAAATTTCCCGAGCCCATAGGCGTGCAGAACGCTTATTATGTGGGCCACCCCGAACCTGTTACAATTCCAAGGTATATCAAGGGCGTTTGCAATGTTACCTTAAAGGGTACTCTGCTCCCGAAGGACATAAACAAGCTCGGGAAGTTCCTCGTCGATACGGATGCCGTATCGCCGGAGAAGAAACTCCATGCAGTAAGCGAGTTTCTGAGCGGCGACCTTGTCGTGCTTTCCAACATATTCGGTTCCAAGGATAAGCCCCTGCCGGTATCGGGCTTACGGGTGAATGTACACGGGACAAAATCGGGCAAACCGAAAACATACTCTTGGGGCGCCATTGACAGCATGAGCAGGCTTACCGGTATACCCGCTTCTATCGGTGCTCAGATGATGGCAAAGGGTATGATTAAACAGACCGGCGTAATCCCTGCAGAGGCATGCATCCAGCCCGAACACTTCATAGAAGAACTGAAAAAACGGGACATAGAAATCGAGGAGATGTAAGGAGGTATCATGGTCACATTAGAAACACTGATAAACACGCTCAATACATTTGTAAAAAAGGTTAATGAGAACACCACGTTGAAGAAGATCCTGAAGGGCTGGTCAAAGCTTTTGGTCGTTAAGACAAAAGACCCTGAGGCAGTCGCAACCCTCAAGATAGAGAAGGGAACAGTGGTTGACGTAAAACTGGAAGATAGTCCGAATGCGGACATAACGTTGTCCGCAAATGCGGACGTAATCAACGACATCTTTACCGGCAAGGCAAACCCCTCAAGACTCTATCTCGACGGGACCTTAAAGGTTTTTGCTTCACAAAAAGACCAGATGGTCCTCGATTCTATCGTTGACATTGTCTGGAAATAGCCATGCCACAGCTCAAAAAAGCACTGCACATGAGAACGCTTGTATCGGCAAGCGCGGGTATAGCTCTCGCTTCCAGCGACTTCCCCGCACTTATCAAGTCAGCATCACAGGTCGGCGGCTGGGCAATCGTATTCGTGATTATATGCGCTGGCCTTGTTACCGGCCTGGTCGCACTTTCGTTTGCGGAGCTTGCCGGTATGTACCCGACAGCAGCCGGTGTGAGGGTATATACAAAAAAGGCCTTCGGAGATACCCCGTCCCTCACGATAACGATCTTCTACGTGTTCTTTTCCATTATTATAGCATCGGCCGAGACGTACATCTTCTCAGCCGTGCTCCATGCACTGTCCCCTACCCTGTCGGCACGGCTCTGGGTGCTTATCTTCCTCATTGTCGCCATAGTCATGAATATACTCGGCGTAGAGATAGCAGGGGCATTACAGGATATACTGACGTATGTGATGTTTGCGGGTATTATCGGGTTATCCCTCTATGCCATATTCTCACTGCACTTCAGTGTAGCACATGTTCCCTTTGCACCTGCCGGCATTGGAGGTTTCGGTACTGCTGTTGCAACGGCGATCTTTGTCTATACAGGGTTTGAATGGACAACGCCTCTTGCAGAAGAAGTAGCTTCGGGTAAATCTGTCCTTTCATACTCCCTGCCTATATCTGTCGGACTGCTGACCGTAACATTCGCATTATTTGCCTATGCCACCATGGGCATATTACCGCTCAGCCAGGCAGTCCATTCTCCGATACCGCATCTGATCTTCGGACAA
>DAHXOM010000069.1 GCA_027364825.1 bacterium
TAAACACCGCTCACCTTTGTGCTGACATCATCGGAAGTATCGTTTGCAGTTCCCATTGCATTCGTAAAGCCATTATGCATACAGTAGGCGGGAACCACAGGGTCCGAAGATTGCGATGAAGCAGTCATGGTACATCTTGGATTGCTCCCGATATCGTTGCTCGGTGTGTTCCAATCTCCGTCCGACATAAGCAGCACATAGTTCCTTGCGCATGTGTTCAACACGCAGTTAGTCCCTCCCCCGCCGTCACATACATACAAGGGATTTTTCCACCTGTCCCCTGACCCGCTCTGGGCAGGAAAGCCTCCGTATTGCGGAGCATTCATGGCATAATAATTAAAGGCATCCCACATGGCCGGCCCTGTAGGCGTGCCCCCGCCGGGGTCCTGTGAATTAATGTTCGTTATAAGATTCATATAAGGGAAGTCAGCGCTATTGACATTGGATGCCAGGAAATCTCCGAGAAAAACCTTATTGGTATTTACCCCTGAGCTGGCATAGGTCATCACACCCAGTCTGGGTTTTACCAGCAAATCCTTAAATTGCGTAGCAAGACCATCATAAACCCTGCTCCAGCGGGCAGCAACCTCGGTTCCATTGTCCGCCTGAAGAATGCAGCCGCCGTCCGCCGTGCCATCTCCGTTCACATCAAGGCTGTCGTTGCAGACGGTCCCGATCTTCCCGCTGGCGGAACTTCCCGACTGGTTCCACAATTCAGGATCGCATCTGTCGCTGCCAAAAGAACCGCTGCAGGTAGCAGGTCTTCCTCCTGTCAAAGCCCAGCGAAGAATGTCGATCCTGCGCATATTATGATAGTTAAGGTAATTACCGGTGTTAAGATTGCAATCACCAGAGGATGAAATGTCTGTACAGCAACCATAGGGCTTACTGCTACTAGAGCTACATCCGAACTGACCAGTTCCACCGCCATACTGGCTTCCCATACTACAAGAACTCTTTTTCTTTACACAGCTGTGGGCTATACAAGTCTGAACGCATGCACCTCCCGTGGGCGTTGTCTCGATATAGAGACATGTACTTATTGAAGGATCACAGGCTGTACAAGTAGAAGTATCGGCAATACTGCAAGACAAGGGATCTACCGGCTTATAGTATTTCGCAGGATCAAAATAGCCTTCATATCCTTTTGATGCGTCGTAACTGGAATCAGGAGGAGCAGAGATGCTATCTGAAGTTCCATAAGCGCTCCAGCTCATACTTCCGCTCACGTCATTCACCATCAGGATATTAGGCTCTCCTCCAGTACCGATAAAGGGGGGGACCTGACAATAATCAGTCATTACTGCACCAAAGCTAAGAGAGGAGTAGCCTAACAAAATTAAAAAAAGGATTAATCCTTTTGCAATGTTTTTGTTCATCTAGCTTCCCTCCCGCCGGAGAACATTTTATATAGTTCGCCGTATTTGCAGATCGAACTATCAATAGAAAAATCAATCTTTTTATTGATAAAATCGTCTAAAGCAGAGGGATTATCCACAACAAACGTCCTGGCCCCGTGACAGCTTGAGGACTGTACATCAATCACTACCGTTTTCGTATTGTGATCTATACTTTTAATAATTCCGGTCAAAAAAAGCTCGTCTGCAGCATATACAGGGTGGATATACATAATCACAAATGCAGCAGTCAAAATAATGAGTGGCCAGTAACGCGTTTTTCTCATTTCCATAGCAGTCTCCATAATAAACAAGTTAAATTTTGTGTCCCGTCTGCTACCGGCTCGCCTAAATGCCATTGCCGCTAATTACTGCGCACCACTCATTGCCCCATGATAAACGTGACATTGCAAATTGTTAAAGCAACATGCATGCCAATAGAATGCTTTTGTTTTTCAATTTGTTGTAAGTTACAGAAATGGATTTTTATAACCTAGAATGCTTAGGTGTGTAATGGATTATCCATAAAAACAATTAGTTACACAAAGTTGCGCAAGATAGGACAGGCGAATTGCCCCGTGCAGGTTTGTACAGATCTCTATAAGACTGATTGTCCCGTTGCGTATAGAGTGCAATGATCCAACATGAACCGGCGAACAAAAAACACGCTGTTCGATTATCCGTTCGCATCGGTTCAGGTTAAAAATGTATTGAATAAGCGCAATCTGCGCTTATTCAATACACGAGTATTTCCCCACATGGCGGTCCCCTCCCCAGATCCCCTCACGCCCCCTTGTAGCGCTGATCGTTATGCATTTCATTCCATTCTGGTCCGTGTCGCTTTTGACAACGATAGTCATATTGCCGAAGGCCCCGGTGGCGCTCCGCGATATTCCGTTCCGATCGAAAATAAGAATCTTGTTGTTGAAATCGGTTGTCGGATTCTGTCTTTTTAGTACGACGGCTGAGGATATATTTTTTACCGTCGCACTCGTTTCCTCCCTGGTCTCTCCGGCACAGCCATTGGC
>DAHXOM010000080.1 GCA_027364825.1 bacterium
AGCATATGAGATTAACTATAGCTCAGTCACACAGACCATGAGTATAAAATCAATTGATGTAACACCTTCGTCGTCAGGGCAGAATGGAGCGGGCAAGGCTGGTTTATTTCAGATAGGCAATGCAATAGTTAACGGTAACCTGGTAACAGCAACGGTTTATATCGTTAACAATGACTCAGTCCCATGGACAGGTGTCGAGATGCAGGCGTACAGGATTATTTCGGGCAGTGCTACTGCGGCATATACAGACCTTGGTACAGGCTGGTATACAGACCACCCTGCCTATGGAGCATGGGGGTGGCTTTTTACATCAGGCACATACGCCTCTGAGTTTACCATTCCAGCCGGAGGGCAATCCGTTAACAAGGTTATGGGCTTTAATGCGACATCAGATTTTGTTGCATCGGTATATATTTATGCAGATGTGCCTGTCATCAGCAGTATCACTCCTTCAGAGGCATTAGCAGGTTCTACGGTCACTATTTCAGGTTATAATTTTTCTACAACACAAGGCTCGGTTACATTTAACAACATTACTTCAACGGTACAAAGCTGGTCAGATAACTCCATTGTCGTGACAATCCCGGCAAACACAACGCTCGGTAACGTTGTGGTAGATTCAGGCATACCAAATACCACATATTCAAACCCGATTATTCCTATCATTGCTCTTGGAACAGCGGCACCGTTCGGAGGTTTTGGGGGTGCTGCCGGCATAACCAACCAGGGTATTTATACCGTGATCAATGGGAATATCGGGACCACCTGCGCTTCTACTCTGGTGACGGGATTCACCGATTCGGCAGGAGACATCTATACGGTAACGCCGTCAAATGAAGGAACAGTGAACGGTACGATCGACACGGCTGCTCCGCCTCCTGGAGGTGCGGGTGCCGGAGGGGATGCTACAACAACTGCGATCGCAACCCAGGCACTGGCTGACGCAAACACAGCGTTTAACAACCTCGCTTCACTGCCCGGCGGTACAGACCCAGGCTCGGGCCAGCTCGGCGGGCTCACCCTAACACCAGGCAGCTACAAAGCGGCGGGAGGGGCGTTCGAGCTGACGGGATCAGACCTTACACTCGACGGTCAGGGGGATCCGAATGCTGTCTGGGTCTTCCAGATGGCAAGCTCGCTCACGGTGGGCGCTGCGGGAGCACCTCGCAGTATTATCCTGATCAACGGTGCTCAGGCAAAGAACGTCTTCTGGCAGGTCGGCAGTGCAGCAACGATTAACGCGGCAGGGGGCGGTACCATGGTGGGAACCATAATTGCTTATTCAGGAGTCACAATTTCTACCGCCGGCAACGTCACGGTAGTAACGCTGAACGGCAGAGCGTTAGGTCTGGATGCTTCAGTAACCATGGTGAACACCGTTATTAACGTACCTGCGCCATAAGGCATGAGCAAAACGCAATAATATAAAATAAAGGAGGATGTAACATGAAATCCAGCATGAATGACAAAGTGAAAGGTACGTTTCACAAGGCAAAGGGTAAGGTCAGGGAAATGGCCGGGAAAATCACCGATAATTCCAAATTGGAGAATGACGGTAAAGCCGAAAATATAGCCGGCAAAGTACAGGAAAAGATCGGCCAGGTCAAGAGGGTCCTGGAAAAGTAGTGAAAGCGGTGTATAGGTCGAATAGTAAAAAAAATATTAAAAAAGGAGACAAGTATGAAGAACTATCTTGGTAAGTATTTGGTTTTAGGGATAATCGGGATGATTTTTGCAGGCGGATGCGGTCTTTTCAGGTCGAGCGAGCCAATGAAAAAATATAATGCGGTTTATGTAGGCTGGATCGATCTCGGAGAGGATAATTTCGCAGCATACGGTTATGGGACAAAAGCTGCCTGGGCAGACGAAATAAAATCGCAGAACATCGACTCACTTCAGGCGTACACCAGGAAGTACATGCATGACTGGGAAGTTACCGGTGCAGATTCCAAAAACGCGGTTACTCCCGGAGATCCGAATACAATCGTGGTGAAGTTTTCCAACGTCGTATTGACCCCGGGTTCAGACCAGTTGCGTTGCACGATGAGTTTCTACGATGGTGCGAGCGGGAAGCTGATTAAAAGTGTCAATGAAGAGCCATCGTCCATTTCAAGTAATCCCAACAGCGGTTATGCCAACCAGTCCTTCAGTGGAAAACTTTCGAATGCTATGTACAACATGGCAAACGATATCAAACATGCTTTAACAAACTGAGCCGATTGCCGGTGTAACGCCTGTTCTATTACTCAACGTGGAGAGTCAGACTGTTCTTGCGATACACCGGCTTCTTCTTCCTTAAAATAATTATAGATCCCTTCTAACCTGTCGGAATATTTCTTGAATACTTCAAGCAGGTCAGGATCGAAATGATCCGGCAGGGTTCTCCCGTCTCCCTTTGTTATAATGTCGTATGTTTGTTAGTGTGACAGGGTGTGTTTATAAGGTCTTTTACTGCGAAGAGCATCGTACTGATCGGCAAGCATGACAATCCTGCCAATCAAGGGAATCTGTGTTCCTTTAAGGCCTACGGGATAACCGCTGCCATCCCATCTTTCGTGATGGGTAAGTGCTATTTGCCGTCCTATTTTAAGTACGGTTGATGCCGAGTCCTTTAAAAGTGCACCGCCGATTGTTGTATGTTGTTTAATGATTTCGAATTCTTCTTTGGTAAGGCTGCCCTTTTTTCCCAGGATATGATCGGGAATGCCTATTTTCCCGATATCGTGCATTGGACTCGCATATATGATGGTTTCTCTCTCTGCCTTTGATAAATTCATATATTCACCCAGCGTAGATGAGTATGCACTGATGCGTTTCAGATGTTGACCTGTAAATTCATCCTTGTATTCGACGGCCCGGGTCAGTATGAATACCGTATCGAGGTAGGCGTTTCTCAGAGCCGCATTTAAGTTGTGCAGGTTCTTCAACACTTCGTTGAGCTCTTCGGTCTTTTCTTTAACATTTTTTTCAAGGGTATGGTCATAATTGGTCCGAAGATCGTTGTAAGCTTTAACCTTCAAAGAATTTCTTATTCTTATCCGGAGCTCGCTTATGTCAAACGGTATGTTTAAGAAGTCATCTGCCCCATTGCTCAATGCTTCATATTTTGAATTCTTGTCAGACAATGAAATGCCCATAATAACAGGGATATTCCGGGTTTCTGCAGACGCCTTCAGCTTTCTTAGGATTTCTTGTCCGGTAATATCAGGCAGCATCACATTGAGCAAAATTATATCAGGCTTGAATTCCTTGATCTTTTGAAAAGCAGTAACACTATCCGGGGCACTATCAATAAGGTATCCATCGGATTTTATAGTATCCGCGATAAGTTTTACTCCCAATTGCTCATCAGCGACCACAAGAATCTTATGAATTTCGTCTGCCATAATCATAAATTATATTGCATCATATTTCTTGTGTCAATCCGGCTGTTACTTTTTGTTAAACAATTGTCCAGGACCGTGGTAAAAAATTCACCAGTATGCTCTTTGAAGATATTTTCTGTAAGACAAAAACCGACAGTAGGATCATAATTTAGCTGATAGACTATCATAGTCACCGTCTGTTACGATATCCGCCTGATTCAGGTACTTATTGCAGATACCGATTCCGTTGTTCAGGTGATAAACGCGTACTGGAGTGCGCAAACGGCAGGTTATCATCATAAGGGACACCAGCAGGGGCATTGGATTAAGGAAGAAAGGAGATAACTATGCAAATAAAAATCAGGATCGTCAGAGATGGACAGTTTTACTTCTTAGCATCGCTGGTACGGGAGCTGAGCTTTGCAGAGAGGGTAAGACTTGAACCAATACCTCTTGGAATGGAAGAAATTCAAGCCGGTGCCCGGGTGTTAAACATTATACAGGGTACTTATGGAGATATCGGTCCATGCTCCGGCAAACAGGAGATGACGTTTGTGTGCGGGATAGATGAAAAGGAACATGTTGGAAAAATTGTTCTCGAAGGGATGGTCCGTGGGTAATAGATTTCTATGACAAAAAACCCGCAGCAACAAAAACCGAACAAAAGGAGGATTCAATGAGATACGTATCAAAGTTTAAAATTCTGGTGTGCGCCGGTGCAGTCGTAATCGCAGGGGTATACGCAGGTGCTCCGCTCGAGGCGGCACAAGGCAACAAGGCCAAAACGGAAACAAAAGAGACAACGCAAACAATAGGCAATTACGCTTACACGCAGAAGGCAGAATTCGTCGGCAAGATGAAAAAAGGAATGGCCAGGATCCAGAAAGAGTTGGATCGGCTCTCCGCCAAGGTCGATAGTTCCAGCGGTAAGGCAAAGGCCGATGCCAAGGCCCAGCTTGCAACGGTGCGTGAGAAATGGGCACAGGCGAATAAACAGCTTGACAAGGCCTCAAACGCCACCGAGGCAACGTGGGATAACGCTCAGCGCGACGTCAGGAAATCCTACGGCGATTTGAATGATTCCTTCAAGAAAGCCCGTCAGTGGTTGAGCGAAAAGATCAAGCCCTGACGGGAGAAAAGTGTGACATTTCTTGACGGGCTGACCGAGAATTCAAAATATAAAGGAGAAATACCATGCAAACCGGCGTGAATGACAAGGAGAAAGGCATGTTGTACAAAACAAAGGGTAGGGTCAGGGAAATGGACGGGAAGATCATCGATAATCCCAAGTTAGAGACAAAAGCAGAGACTAAGGCTCAGGCCAAAGCCAGGACGCAGACCGATTTGACACCTCAGATCGCCAGACGTGCCTATGAACTGTACGAACAGCGCGGACGCCAGGACGGTCAAGCAGATCAGGACTGGGCTCAGGCGGAACTGGAGATCCTGAAAGAAGCCAAAGAAGCCGGACCTGTCGCTGAGAAAAACAATAAAGTCTAAAAGATAACCAGCAACGCAATCGAAAAAGATCAAGCGGCAAAACTCGTCAATAGCCCAACCGTTTTTCCCCGGTATGGACACGCACGCACTCCCGGTCACTGTTTGCAGCGGCTTTATCTTTACAACCGGGACCCGAAGATCGCGCGAGTCGAGCTTTATGCAGAAGGAATCAACAGCGGTAGTCCGGTACGACAGGAGATGAAGCAAGGCCTGCGACCGGCAGGTGAGCCGGGCTTAAGGGTTTACAGCGCGGCTGTGCCAGCGGCCCGCCTGACAGCAGACTATACGGCACGGGTGATACCTCAGCGCGACGGCTTTGCGGTTCCGTTGGAATCCTCTCGAATCCTATAGCAGCGATGAACGGATGCATCGGAAACTTCGTAAAACAAGAAAGGAGAGCATAGAATGTCAGAAACAAATACCGTGAAAAAGCATCCCGGCATGGGGGCCATACCCGGTGCAAAGGGTGTAACCTTTCGCGTATGGGCGCCCCATGCCGAAAAGGTGTATGTGACCGGGACCTTCAATAACTGGAGCAAGACCTCAGCACCTCTGTCCAAAGAGGAGAACGGTTACTGGTCGACCGACGTTTCAGAGGCAAAAACCGGAGATGAGTACCGATATTTGATTCATACCCCTCCTGCCTGGAATCTCCCTCCTCTCTCTCGCATAGATCCTTATGCCAGAAAGGTGACCAACTCCGCCGGCAATGGAGTTATCTATAATCCGAAAGCCTTCGACTGGGGTAATGATAACTTTCACCCGGCCACCGGGAATGAACTTGTTATTTATGAGATGCACATCGGTACTTTTCATGTCAAAAAAAAGGGGCGGCCGGGCACTTTCGATAGTGCAATTGAAAAATTTCCTTACCTCAAGAAGCTGGGAATCAACGCCATCGAAGTCATGCCGATAGCGGAGTTTTCAGGTGATTTTTCGTGGGGGTACAATCCGGATCATCCTTTTGCTATTGAAAGCATTTACGGCGGACCGGACGCCTTTAAGCTCTTTGTTATAGCGGCACACGAGCAAGGTATCGCTGTCATCGTAGATGTCGTTTACAACCACTATGGTCCGGGCGCTCTTGATTTGTGGCAGTTTGACGGTTGGAGCGAAAATGAGAAAGGGGGCATCTACTTTTACAATGATCGCCGGTCGCAAACACCGTGGGGCGATACGCGTCCTGATTATGGCCGGGGTGAAGTGCGTCAATATCTGCGCGATAACGCCCTGATGTGGTTCGAGGAGTATCACGCCGACGGCCTGCGTTGGGACATGATTATCTATATAAAAAGCATTGACGGTAATGCGGGAAATCCGGCCAATGACATTCCCGAAGGCTGGAGCTTGATGCAGTGGATCAATACGGAAATCCGGCAATTGTTTCCCGGCAAGATCAGCCTCGGCGAAAGCATGAGGTATAATCCGTGGGTCACGAAAGATGCAGGAGCAGGCGGTGCAGGCTTCAATGCGCAATGGGATGCCGAATTTGTTCACCCCGTTCGCCAGGCAGTTATTGCCCGTGATGATACATCCCGGGATCTGGGGGCAGTCAGCAGAGCCATTGAGCACCGCTACGATCCCGACGCCTTCAAGCGGGTTATTTTTACCGAGTCCCACGACGAGATCGCCAACGGCCGGGCCCGCGTGCCTGAGGAGATCTGGCCCGGCAAGGTGGACAGCTGGTTTTCCAAGAAGCGTTCTACCCTGGGCGGTGCTCTTGTTCTTACCTCGCCCGGTATCCCGATGATTTTTGAAGGACAGGAGCTGCTGGAAGATCGCTGGTTCCAGGATAAAGAACCGATCGACTGGTCCCGGGTTGATGACGAACACGGTATTCTCGGAATGTACCGGGACATGATCGCCCTGCGCCGCAATCTGTCTGGTGTCACGCGCGGGCTGTGCGGCCAAAATATTCATTTATATCATTTTGACGATGGAGCAAAGCTCATCGCTTTCCACCGCTGGGACAAACAAGGCCCGAACGATAGCGTTATTGTGGTGGTGAATATGACGAATCAAAACCGCGATGAATATCTCATCGGTTTTCCGCGTGCCGGATTATGGAAAACTCGTTTTAACAGCGACTCATATAACTACGGACCGAATTTTGCAAATCATCCTGCCCCTGATGTTCATGCCCATGAGGAAAAAACAGATGGGCTGCCCTGTTCCGGCAAAATCAGTATTGGTCCATACACGGCCGTAATTTATTCGCAGGATAAATAAGAATTTATTTATGGAAATTTCAAAGAAGACTTTGAACATACCTCAGCACACAGGCAGTTGCCGCGAATGTGCTGAAGGAGACTGAATGAAAAAGAAAGGAGTCATCCATGAAACCCGCTAACCCCCGTATCCTGACGATCAACGGCGGCTCGTCGAGCATCAAGTTCGCGGTGTTCGAAGCCGGTGAATCGCTCCGGCGGATTTTGGAGGGCGCGATAG
>DAHXOM010000081.1 GCA_027364825.1 bacterium
GGTGATCCTGATTTTTTCAGGATTAGGCGGCTATATCATATTCCTGAAGCTGCTGAATCAACAGGAATTGGCTATAGCAGGAGCAGTACTCGGTATTGCCCTTGGCCTATTGGCAATCATATTTGAGCGGCTTTTAAGAAAACAGCACATTAAAGCCATCATAGGCGGATCTCTGGGGCTGCTGGCCGGACTGATGGCAGGTAACCTGTTCACATATGGTGTATTGAGGGATCTGCTCGATGAACCATCGGTAAGCCTTTCGATCTATATCGTTATCAATGTCCTGCTTGGGTATATAGGGCTTATCATTGGTGCCAAGAAAGGCATAGAGTTCGATGTCAGCGAACTGAAAACAAGCGCGGCACCTGCAAATACAGCAGCAAGCTACAAACTTCTGGATACGTCCGTCATAATAGACGGCAGGATAGCAGATGTTTGTGAGACGGGTTTTATTGAGGGTGTATTCCTTATTCCGCAGTTTGTGCTTCAGGAACTTCAATATATTGCGGATTCAGCGGACCCGCTCAAACGTACCAGGGGAAGACGCGGCCTGGATATACTGAAACGCATGCAAAAGATGACGGACCTTGAGGTGAGGGTAACGGATCAGGACTTTCCGAAGATAAAGAGTGTTGATGCAAAACTTGTTGCTCTGGGCAAGAAATTGAACGCGAAGGTCATAACAAATGATTTCAACCTCAATAAAGTGGCCGAGCTGCAAGGGGTTACCGTCCTTAATTTGAATCAACTCTCGAATGCGCTGAAACCCGTTGTCATTCCGGGCGAGTTTATGAAGCTAAAGGTCATAAAAGAAGGATCAGAATCCAATCAGGGTGTTGCATACCTTGATGACGGCACCATGGTTGTTGTGGACAACGGCAAGAGATTAATCGGTAAAACCATTGATACGGTCGTAACAAGTGTCCTTCAGACAACAGCAGGCAGGATGATCTTTGCAAAGCCCAAGGAAGAAAACGGGGGTAGCCAGCATCAGTAGTATGCAGGTAACAGCTATAGTCCCTGCCGCAGGCAGGGGTAAAAGGCTGGGGTCGACAGTTCCTAAACAATTCATAGAATTAGAAGGCAAACCCGTCCTTATGTACAGTCTGGAGGCCCTTGACAGAATTGAAGAGATTCAGGATATTATCATTTCCGCACACGAATCCGAGATAAATACCATACAGAAACTCCTCAGTGATTTTCATATTAAAAAGGTTGTCGATGTCGTTCAAGGCGGCGAAGAAAGAGTACAATCGGTAAGGAATGCATTTAACAGGATAGGCGCAACAGATTATGTGCTTATTCATGATAGTGTCAGACCGTTTATAACACCAGGGACTGTAAGGGAAGTGCTGGCCGCAGGCATTGCACATGGTGCTGCTATCAGCGCTATTCCCGTTACCGATACCATAAAATTTGCCGACACAAACGGTGTTATTGTAAAAAATGTGAATCGCAGAGGGTTATGGCTGGCACAAACACCGCAGGTATTCAAGTACAACATACTTGCAGAGGCATATAGGGCGTACGATAAACGCCCCGTTGACATAACGGATGAATCCGGTTTAGTGGAATTAACGGGTGTAAAGGTGAAAATAGTGGCAGGAAGTATACTGAATATCAAGATTACCAGGGAGGAAGACCTGATACTCGCAAGATTAATAGCGGGGATGCCGTGAACAGGGTTGGCATAGGTTATGACATTCACCGGCTTGTGGAGGGCCGCCGGCTGCTCCTGGGAGGTGTGGATATCCCGCACGAAAAGGGGCTTCTGGGGCATTCCGATGCCGATGTGCTCCTGCACGCGGTAAGCGATGCAATACTCGGCGCATTGTCCCACGGGGATATCGGTGTTTATTTTCCCCCGGATGACGAGAAATACAAAGACATGCAAAGTTCGATCATCCTTAAGAAAGCGCTTTCCCTGGCAGCGCAGGAGGGTTTTCATCTGGTGAACATAGACTGCGTTATTATTGCGCAAAAGCCGGTACTTTCAAAATACTATAAGCAGATCATCGACTCCCTGTCCGGTATAACGGGTTTATTGCCGTCCTTTATCAGTGTTAAAGCAAAGACAAACGAAGGTCTTGATGCCATCGGCAGAGGGGAAGCTATTGCAGCCTACGCTGTTGTTATGATGAATAAATAGTATGGCCCTCAAAATTTACAACACATTGATGCAGACCAAGGAAGACTTCAAACCTATACGGCCTGATCAGGTAGGCATGTATGTATGCGGCGTGACCGTGTACGACCTCTGTCACATAGGCCACGCCCGATCAGCCATTGTATTCGACACAATCTACAGGTACCTCCAGACAAAAGGATATAACGTCAACTACGTTAAAAATTTTACCGACATAGATGACAAGATCATAAACCGTGCCAACAAAGAAGGCCTGACGACAAGCCAGGTATCGGAAAAATATATCGAAGAGTACTATAAAGATATGGACAGGCTCGGTTTAAAAAAGCCGACCCATGAGCCGCGGGCAACGATGCATATCAACGATATTATAAATTTTATCAAAGGTCTTATAGACAACGGCCATGCATATGAATCCAGCGGCGATGTGTATTATGCGGTGAGGAGTTTCGGGAGCTACGGGAAACTTTCGGGCAAGAACATAGAGGAGCTTGAGGCAGGAGCGCGGGTAGAGCCCGGAGAGGCCAAAAAGGACCCCCTTGATTTTGCACTCTGGAAGAAGAGTAAACCCGGGGAGCCGTCATGGGAAAGTCCGTGGGGCAAGGGCAGGCCGGGCTGGCATATAGAGTGTTCGGCAATGAGCACTTCTTATCTTGGCAA
>DAHXOM010000084.1 GCA_027364825.1 bacterium
ATGTAGGAGGGTGTATGGGGAAGAATACAGATATAAATATTAGACATTTGGTTCCGCCGTTTCCATTGAGCCTTACGGAAAACTCAAAGAAGGTACTTGAAAAAAGGTATCTGAAAAGGAATGAATCGGGTATTCCTGTGGAGACGCCGGAAGAGATGTTCTTGCGTGTCGCGTATACTATCGCAAAGATCGATGCAAATTACGACCCCTCTGTTGATATAGAACAGCTGACCTACAAGTTTTATGAAATGATGGCAAACCTCGAGTTCCTGCCGAATTCCCCCACACTCATGAATGCAGGCAGAGAGCTCGGTCAATTGTCGGCGTGTTTTGTTCTGCCTGTCGAAGATTCCATGGAAAGCATATTCGAGACCATAAAAAATACGGCACTGATACATAAGAGCGGAGGAGGCACGGGTTTCTCCTTTTCAAGGATAAGGCCCAAAAACGATGTTGTGCTTTCTACAAAGGGTATATCAAGCGGTCCGATATCCTTCATGACCGTGTTTGATGCTGCCACGGAAACCATAAAGCAGGGCGGGACAAGACGGGGTGCGAATATGGGCATACTCAGGGTGGATCATCCCGACATACTTGAATTTATACATTCAAAGGAAAAGACGGATAAACTCAACAATTTTAATATATCGGTAGCGTTGACGGAAGATTTTATGAAGGCTGTAGAGAACAACAGCGAATATGAGCTCTTGAACCCAAGGACGAAACAATCCGGCGGAAGATTAAACGCGCGGGAGGTATTCAACAGTATCATACACCATGCATGGCTCACCGGAGAGCCGGGTATTATATTCCTTGACCGGATAAACAGGGCAAATCCTACGCCCCACATAGGAGAGATCGAAAGTACGAATCCGTGCGGCGAGCAGCCCCTGTTGCCGTACGAATCCTGCAACCTCGGGTCAATAAATCTATCCCTGATGGTAAAGGATAAGAAGGTTGACTTCGATAAGCTCGAACGAATATCAAAGGACGCGGTTCACTTTCTGGATAATGTAATAGATGCCAACAAATTTCCCCTTACAAAGATTGAGCAGATGACAAAGGCAAACAGAAAGATAGGGTTGGGAGTAATGGGCTTTGCGGATATGCTTATCATGCTGGAAGTTCCGTATGATTCCGAAGAAGCAATAGATATTGCGGGAAAGGTAATGAAAACAATACAGGAGCAGGGCAGAGAGGAGTCTTATGAGCTTGCAGAGAAAAGGGGAGTATTCCCGAACTTCAAAGGCAGCTCGTATGATGTCCCGGGTGCAAGGCCTTTGCGCAACGCAACAATCACAACAATTGCTCCGACAGGAACACTCAGTATCATTGCCGGCGTATCCAGCGGTATAGAACCCGTGTTTGCACTTGCCTATACAAGAAATGTTCTGGAGAATACCAAACTTCCGGAGATACATCCGTTATTTTTTGACAGGGCAAAAAAAGAACATTTTTATTCTGATACCCTCGTAAAAAAGATAGCCGAAAAAGGGAGTGCACGGGCAGTGGAGGAAGTGCCCGTGCATTGGCAGAAAGTCTTCGCGGTTTCCCATGATATTTCGCCTCTGTGGCACATAAAGATGCAGGCGGTGTTCCAAGATTACGTTGATAATGCCGTTAGTAAGACAGTGAACTTCCACAATAATGCAACCGAACATGAAGTTGAGGAGGTTTACTGGCTTGCGTATAAACTTGGATGCAAAGGGGTCACTGTTTACCGGGATGGCAGCAGGGAAAGTCAGGTACTTACCGTTATGGGGAGTCAACCGAAGGCAAAGGACGAAACCGGTATACAGAAAGAATCCTCGTCTCCAAAGCCAAGGCCTGAGGTAATATCGGGTACAACAAGGAGGATGACAACCGGTTGCGGCAACCTTTATGTTACGATCAATGAGGACGAAGAAGGGCCCTTCGAGGTTTTTGCGGCAATGGGAAAGGCAGGAGGATGCAGTTCATCCCAGACAGAGGCCATATCGAGGCTCATATCACTTTCACTAAGGTCCGGCATCGACCGTGAAACGGTCATAAAGCAGCTCAAAGGCGTACGGTGTCCTGCACCCGCACGGGAGAGAGGGGGAGGTGTTATCCTGTCCTGTGCAGATGCAATTGCAAAGGCAATCGAGAGACATCTTGAAGAAAGACAGGGAAAGCAGGGAGATAATAAGCTGACATTCTCTCTGGACACGTCAAATATTACCGGCGTTAATCCCAAACACAATATAAAGGAAACGCCGTATGTACTGGAAGGAGACATGCTGTATCCCTCCTGTCCGGAATGCGGGAGTGTTATGATGCCGTCCGAGGGATGCTACACCTGTCCGAGCTGCGGGTACTCGAAGTGTCTATAATTCCCCCCAAGGCATTTGCAAAACAGGGGCGATTGCGTAAGGAACGATAAGCCTGCATCCAAACACGGTTCAAGCCGTTTAAACTGTTTAAACCGTTCAGAAGGCGGATCGCACGACCATTGCCTTCGGATGGGTACCCCGAGTGAATGAACATGCTTTCCTATTGCATTTTTCCGGGTTAAGATTTGTTTCTGTATTCGTTTGAGAGCGCTTCTTTGAATTCTTCGGGCGTAAAAACGCCCTTTTTTACGAGTATCGCTATCAATGCCCTTATAAAGGGCAGGAG
>DAHXOM010000085.1 GCA_027364825.1 bacterium
GGCATACCGTATACGGGTTCGGGTGTTACCGCCAGTGCGATAGCGATGGACAAGATCTTCACAAAACACCTCCTGACAAGCGCGGGCATACTGACGCCGCAATACCTTGCCGTGAACAGACCGATAGAGTATTCGCAGCTGATCAAGGAGAGCGGTATGAACCTACCCTACATCATAAAACCCTCGTGTGAGGGTTCAAGCATCGGTATCACCAAGGTATCCATACCCGAAGAACTGCCCGGTGCATTTGCAGAGGCATTCAAGTATGACAGCCGCGTGCTGATTGAAAAGTTTATCGAAGGCAAGGACGTTACCGTGGCAATTTATACCGATAAGGTCCTCGGTTCCATGGAGATCGGTATCCAGGGCGGCTCTGAAAATAAGTTTCTGGATTATGAAGTCAAATATACAGAGGGCAGGGAGATATTCAATATCCCTCCGTCTCTCCCGGAAAGTGTCGTGAGGTCTGTTGAAGAAGTCGCATTGAATACCCACCTGCTCCTCGGCTGCAGTTTTTATTCAAGGATAGATTTTAAGGTCGCATCTGCCGGTAGACCGTATTTGCTGGAAGTCAATACCCTGCCCGGGCTTACCTCGTTGAGCTACGTGCCGAAGATAGCAGAGAGCAAGGGTATCCGTTATGACGACCTCGTAAACGGGATACTGCAATCCGCATCCTTAAAGGAAAGGATTTGATGAGCGAGTTTATAAATTCAGATTTCAAAGCCCGGCATAGGAACGCGTCCCAGAAACGTTTCAGGAGAAATATCAGGATGCTGGCATACCTGAAGTATTCTGCCTATGCCGTGATCGCCGCGGCCCTGTGTTGCGGCGGTTATTTGGTTTATAATAAAGCCGCGGGCTTTATCTCCACATCGAAAATATTTGCCCTGAAACAGGTGAGTATCAAAGGATACGAGCACGTAACACCGATAGAGATCATAAAAGCCTCGGGACTGAGTATGGGGGAGAACATCTTCTCCGTCCCGCTGAAAACCGTAAGGAAAAACATCATGTCCATTCCGTGGATAAGCAGTGTATCGATAAGAAAATCTCCGCCCCACAGGATAGATATTACGGTCACGGAGCGGAGAGCATACTGTATGATCCTGCTGGACAGGCTTTACTATGTCGATGATCAGGGCGTCATTTTTAAACAGTTAAACAGGAATGATTTAACCAATTATCCCGTTATTACCGGTTTTGCCTTTGGGAATTCTGATTTTATGGACGTTCCGCTGCAGCCCGTTGCGGATGCCGTATCCTTTATAAAAGAACTCGATCAGAATTCAATCGTTGTCGGGAAAGATATATCGGAACTCCATGTCGATGCGAGAGGATATACTCTGGTTACGACGGACGGTCTGCTCATCAAATTCGGCAGGAATGAGCTTGTTTCAAGAATAGATAAACTGAACGATTTGATCAGGTATTTCGGCGACAGGATGCAGATGTTTTCTCTTGTTGATCTGCGTTTTTCCGGTATGGGAGTTCTGCGCTCTAAGTCCGGCATTGTATCCGGTGCAGATGAGCAGGTGCAGGACAACCGTTTTTTGACAGGCAGTACAGGTGTTGAGAATCCATGAAAGGAGGTGAACGACATTGCAAAAAAAAGATAATATGATTGTTGGCCTTGATATAGGTACGACAAAGATATGCGCTATTGTGGGAGAGCTCAAGGAAGGAACCATCGATATTGTGGGTATAGGGAAGGTATCGCCGTCCCATGGTCTGAGTAAGGGAAACATCATTAATATCGAAGCGACTGTTAAGGCAATACGCCAGGCCATCGAAGAGGCCGAACTTATGTCCGATTATGACATATCGAGTATCTATACCGGTATCGCCGGGGATCACATCAAGAGCTTTAACAGCAACGGGGTGATAGCGATAAAGGACAGGGAGGTGAAAGCCAGCGACATAAAGAGGGTCGTGGATGCCGCAAAGGCAATGCCCATCCCCCAGGACAGGGAAGTCATCCATGTCATACCGTATGAATTTATTATAGATGATCAGGGAGGGATAAAGGACCCGACAGGGATGTCCGGCGTGAGGCTTGAAGCCAAGGTTCACATCGTGACCGCCAACATGTCGTCTTCCATGAACATCATAAAGGCGTGCAACAGGTCGGGACTGATCGTTTCCGACATCGCCCTTCAATCCATAGCTTCCAGTGAAGCCGTGCTGAATCCCGAGGAAAAAGACCTCGGTGTTGTTATAGTGGATATCGGCGGCGGCACGACGGACATAGCGATATTCTACGACGGAAGCATAAAATACACGAGTGTTATAGGGCTTGGGGGCGAACATGTTACCAAAGACGTGTCCGTAGGTTTAAGAACACCCATACACGAAGCCGAGAAGATCAAGATAAAATACGGCACCGCGCTGAGGACAAACGTGGACAAGGCCGAGATGGTCGAAGTGCCGGGCATCGGCAACAGGAAGCCAAGGACCATATCCCGCTCAACGCTCGCAGAAATAATAGAACTCAGGGTGGAAGAGATACTGTCCCTCGTCGACAAGGAGCTCGTAAAGTCCGGATTCAAAGAGTTTATTTCAGCGGGTGTTGTTTTGACCGGCGGCAGTTCCCTGCTCGATGGTATCGTCGATCTCGGTGAACAGATATTCAACCTTCCCGTCAGGATAGGATTTCCCCTGGGTGTCGGAGGGCTTACCGATGTGGTGAAAGATCCGTCGTACGCAACAGCCGTTGGATTGGTCATCTACGGGAGCAAGCACATGCACGTGAGGGCGTACAACGGAAGGGACATAGATCTCTTGCGGAGTATCAGGGAGTTTTTTTCGAATATAGCTTCAAAATTATTTGTGAGAAAAGGAGGATAAAATGTTTGAGTTAAGTAACGAGTATCATCATTCTGCGAAGATTAAGGTGATCGGTGTCGGCGGAGGCGGCGGCAATGCCGTCAATACCATGATAAAGCAGGGAATGAAGGGTGTTGACTTTATTGCAGCCAATACGGACATGCAGGTGCTGACGAGAAACAAGGCGGCCTATAAAATACAGCTCGGCGCCAAACTGACCAAGGGACTCGGAGCGGGGGCAAACCCGGAGATAGGGAAAGACGCTGCTCTCGAGGATGAGACGAAGATAAAGGATGCCCTGGCAGGGGCAGACATGATCTTCCTGACTGCCGGTATGGGTGGCGGGACCGGAACAGGTGCAAGCCCCGTGATAGCGGAGATTGCGAAGTCTCTCGGCTCGCTGGTCGTTGCCGTGGTGACTAAGCCTTTTGAATTCGAAGGCAAGAAAAGGACTTCAAAGGCGGAGAAGGGCATCGAAGAGCTGAGCCAGTATGTCGACACCCTGATCGTCATACCGAACGATAGGTTGTTCAATATCTCCGACAATAAGACGACCGTGCTCGACGCCTACATAAAGGTCGACGACGTCCTGGTGCATGCAGTCAGGGGCATATCGGATATCATAACAATCCCGGGTCTTGTGAACGTGGATTTTGCCGATGTCAGAACGGTCATGGGCGAGATGGGGATTGCCATGATGGGTACCGGCAAAAGCGGCGGAGAGAAGAGGGCAAAGGACGCTGCACAGGAAGCCATATCGAATCCGCTGCTCGAAGATATATCCATAAACGGTGCGAAGGGCGTGCTGATCAATATTACCGGTGATGCTTCGCTGACGCTCAATGAGGTCAAAGAGGCGTGTGAACTGGTGAAAGAACAGGTGGATGAAAACGCCAACGTGATTTACGGTACGGTCATAGACGATACGATGGGTGAGAATCTCAACGTTACGGTCATTGCGACCGGTTTCGGAGAGAGGAATACCAAGGAAAAATATCCGGGCAAGCTTTCCGTTATCCATAATAACGGGAACAGAGAGATCCCGGCGTTCAAGCGTACGGATAAAAAGATAGACGAGATCGACACGGTAAAGTCCGTAAAGAAGGTTATGCTTACCGGGTATGACGAAGACGAGCTTGATATCCCCACATTCCTGAGAAAAAAAGCCGATTAGCATGAAATACAGTGATGCCGGTGTTAGCATAGACAAGGGCAATACCTTTGTTGAAAGAATAAAGCCCGCTGCACGGGCTACCTTTAAAAAGGGTATGATTTCGGGTATCGGAGGGTTTGCAGGTCTTTTTGAGATAGACATGAAACGGTACCGCCATCCCGTGATGGTGACATCGACGGACGGAGTAGGAACAAAACTGAAGATAGCCTTTCAGACGGGAATCCACCGTACGGTAGGCATCGATCTCGTTGCCATGAATGTGAACGATATCGTCGTGAACGGTGCGGAACCCGAGGTGTTCCTCGATTATATTGCGACATCGAGGATCCGTCTCGATATTGTCACCGATATCGTGAAGGGCATCGTGAACGGGTGTAAACAGGCTGATTGTGTACTGGCGGGCGGTGAGACCGCGGAGCTGCCCGGTTTTTATGCGGACAGCGAGTACGACCTGGCCGGATTTGTGGTCGGCGTTGTCGAGAAAGACGGGATTATAGACGGATCGGATATACGGCAGGGGGATGTGCTGATCGGCATCGGTTCCAGCGGGCTCCACAGCAATGGGTATTCCCTTGCACGGTACGTCCTTCTGGAAAAGAAAAAGATGAAACTCGGCGCATATATTGACGAGTTCGGGTGCACCCTTGGTGAGGAACTGCTGAAGCCGACGATCATCTACGTGCGGACGATCAAAAAGCTCCAGGAACGCAAGCTCATAAAAGCAGCAGCGCATATAACAGGGGGCGGTATAACCGAAAACCTGCCACGGGTCTTTCCGAAACAATATAGTGCAGTCATTGAAACGGATTCATGGGACAGGCCTCCTGTCTTCGGCATGATCAAGGGGCTCGGCACGGTCGATGACATGGAGATGCTCAGGACGTTTAACAACGGGCTCGGGATGATAGTGGTCGCGGACAAAAACGGGGGCGACAAGGTCCTGAAGGTTATACGGTCACAGGGACAAAGGGCATATATCATCGGGGAGATGCGCCGTTCCGGTGCAAAGAAGCAAAGGGTAGAGTTCCTATAATATTCCCGCTTAACGGTTGATACAGTTTAAACGGTTCAAACGGTTTAAACCGCGTGATGTCCTCCGTAAGGTTGTCATTGCGAGGAGAGGACCGACGAAGCAATCTACAGGGAGAGGAATAGTTTCTCCGCCAAAGGCGGATAAGCCTCTTTCTCTTCCCGCACTCCATCATCAATGCAATGATAAGTCCAGCGAGAATGACCTTGATTAATATTTTTCATTTTGCCCCCTTTCCCTAAATTCGAGTTGCGGGCCTGACATCGATGTGAATCCATAGCAGGGTG
>DAHXOM010000090.1 GCA_027364825.1 bacterium
GTGTAGCAGGGTAAAAATCATTATTTATGCTTTTCCAGCGCTGATAATACGGCCTTGCTCAGTTCCACACATTCTATCAATGATTCTTCTTTTACATTCTTTATGCTGTCCTCTGTAGTGTGCCAGTGCCCGGGCAGACCTGTGGAATCAAGACGTACAATGCTCGTGGCTTCAAATCCCTTTCTGCTGAACGGTGTTGCATCGGTATTGCCGAACGGCAGGGTAGCCGGTTTTACATGAACGCTGCCTGCCTCTGCTGCCGTGCATACAAAGTCTACAAAAGCCTTCGAATGGGTTGATTTTACTTCTAATTCCTTTTTTACAACACGGAGCGTTCCGACTTCTCCAACCATGTCAAAATTAAGGACATAAGTAGGGACTGCTTCTAAATCCTTCCGATGCCTCATTACAAACGACTGAGAGCCTTTTGTGTTCGGCTCTTCCGCACCGAACGATATGCACATGACCTCCGTGTTCAAGGGCTTATTTTTGGACAGATAATCAGCCATGCCGATGGCTGTCACCACCCCGGAAAGATTATCGTTTGCACCTTCGACCGGGATATCGGTAACAAGGCCCTTCCGCATGATCTGTGATGTAATAACGCCAAAAAAACCTATTAAAACAGTCCATGACCAGAATGCTGTAGGTATAATCGGGTATATCAATCTTCCCTTAACCAGGGCATAACCCGATAAAACTATCATACCCACCAGCGATACTGTTGTAAAAAATTCAAGGACAGGGGTAAGCCATACAAATTGTCTGTGCAGGAGCGTCATATTAAAGGCTGAGTCGTGATGTCCGGAAACAATAAGTCTTTTTTTTACTTCTCCTTTTGGTTTTATAATGCCGATTACATTTGAACTCTTTTTCTGTTCCAAATACTTTTCTATAAACTCTACATCATACCATCTTGAACCGATGAATATTACCCCGGAACCAATGCCCACTATCAGAGAAATCACCGGCGATATGAAAAAAGTGATAAATGTTGCAACGACCCCATAGGTTATCGTCTCTGTGAGCTTCTGAAGCACCCTCGGTGCAACATCGAATTCTTCCACGTCCACCTTATCGCAGAATTTGCCCATGTAACCTTTTATAAGCTCAATCCCCTTTGCATCCGACTCCGAGCCGCTTATTCTCGGGCCGCATGCATTCACTATGTCTACTATGTAATCTCTGAGCATGTTATCTCCTTTTTAATTTTTTCCTTTGATAGAGGTTTACGTAGTGGTTGTGTTCTTTCAATGTTCTGGTAAATTCATGACTGCCGTCATTATTTGCAACAAAATAAAGATACTTTACATTCGCAGGATACAGGGCGGCTATGATGGATTCTTTCCCGGGATTACATATCGGACCCGGCGGCAAACCATAATTTGTGTACGTGTTGTATGGATTTTTCTTCCTGAGGTCCTTCTTCGTAATGACATCGTTGGTTATGTGCATCGCATAGATGACCGTCGGATCGGATTGCAGTCTCATGCGGAGTTTCAGCCTGTTGTGAAAAACCGCGGAGATCAGAAACCTCTCGGAAGGTACTGAGGTTTCCTTCTCTATTATGGAAGCAAGGGTGACAACCTGCAGCATGGTCATGCCGATGTCTTTTGCCCTTTGCTGCAGCTCCGGGGTGTAAACAAGCTTGAATTGTTCGATCATCTTTTTGATGATTTCTTTCGGCGCTAACCCCTTGCTGAGCTCGTACGTATTCGGATAAAGAAAGCCTTCCAGGGAAGGGGCGGTTATATCCAGACCTGCTATAAACAACGGATTATGGGTAAGTTCTATAAAGCTTTGCTGATCGTCCAATAATCCTTTTTCCCCAAGGGTCTGAGCGATCTCTTCGTCCGTGAATCCCTCGGGGATCGTTACTGCATGCAATACAACTTCGCCGTCCAGCAACTTTTCCAGTATCGTTATGGGCCGCATCGAACTGCTGAAAAGATATTCCCCGTATTTAACAGTATGCGTTGCACCCATTAAATACGCAAGGAACTTAAAATTTAGTTTATCCTTAATAATTTGCCTTTCGGCAAGTATATTTGAGGTCTTCCTGAATGACACACCGGCGGGTATATTGATTGTTGTAAGCACGCCTGTTGAATCCGCGGGTATGATAAGGAAGTGCATAAACTGGACTGTGATGACCAATGCACCTACCAATAAAAAAGTGATTACATACCATCGAATCCTTTTTATCATGCCATCTTTTCTACTACAACCCTTGCATCGAGTGCAAGAGCTTTTTCTTCATCCACGAGTACGGGGTTAAGATCAAGTTCAACTATATTGAACCTGTCGATCATCATCTGGGATACCCTGGAAATGAGCCTTGCTGCCTCTTGTATTGCCAAGGGCTTTTGCCCCCTACACCCTTTCATCAATGCATAGCCTTTTAGACCCTTGAGCATGCCGGCTGCGTATGCCTCATCAACCGGACACAGGGCAACAGCAGTGTCCCCGAGGAGCTCCGTATATATGCCGCCAATACCTGCAATTATGACGGGCCCGAACTCTTCGTCCCTTTTCGCAGCTATTATTAACTCCATGGGACCCTTGAGCATCTTCTGGACAATGACACCGTCTGTAATAATATCCGGATGCCCCTTCTTGATTCCATCGCTCAGCCACTCGTACGCTTCGACAGCCTTTGGTTCATTGTCTATATCAAGAATAACACCCCGGACGTCCGATTTATGCGAAACATTCCGTGACTCTATTTTCATCACCAGAGGATAGCCAAGCTCCTTTATACTGTTCTGTACCTCCTCCCGGGACCGTGCGTACATCCATGGGGCTGTCGGGATATCATGGAATTGGGCCACGTTCAGGGAACCCATCAATGATAATGTGTTCTTTATTCTTTGCTGATTGCCGCCCGCGGTATACGGCCCGGATGGAATAGCACGGGTACGCTTATATGTTTTTGCGTCTCTTATTTTTGATACAGCCCTGAGCATGGTTGCAGGATCGGTAAAAAAGGGATAGTCAATACCCTCTCTCAGCTTATTCAGATTGGCAATCTCTGTAAAAAACAACGGGAGTACCGGCTTATGGTACTTTCCGGTTAATTCCACAAACCTCTTTGCCATATCTTCGGATGAACCTTCATGAATGGCCGATGAATATGTATGGATGAAAATCACCATGTCAAAAGATGGATCTGCCAGTGCAAGCTCGACAAAATTGATGTAAAAATCAAAATCATATATATCTCCCATATCAAGCGGATTGGTAAGATTTATAACACCTGCCCTTGCATGTTTGTTTACCTCCTGAAGAAATTTTTCCGGGAAGTTCGGTGTTTCAAAACCGTACGTTGCCACGGCATCCTCTGTTATAACCGCATGCCCGCCGGATCGTGAAAGAACGGCGATCCTGTTGCCGTAGGTACTGGCTATATTCAAGAGCTTAACAATGTCCGTAAATTCCGTAAGGGTATCCGCCCGCAAAGCACCTGCTTCTTTTAATGCCTCTGTTACCACCACATCGTCGTTTGCAATGGCCGAAGCGTGCGACCTTGCGATCTGCGCTGTTTTAGAATTAATATTTGATTTGAAAACAACGACCGGTTTACTGCTCTGCTGGATGAGATCTATTAACCTGCTTCCCTGTTTTATATCTTCCAGATACATAGCTATAAGTCTTGTTCCCGGGTCATCCATAAGGTATGACAGGTACCCGATCTCATCGATATTGGCCTTGTTCCCCGCACTGATAACCTTGTTAATACCCACGCCCTCGTAGCTGAACATCTGCATAATCGTCAACGACATTCCTCCACTCTGCGAAATTATGGATACGCCCCCTTTCCTTATCGGAGGTACGACCGGGGAAAAAGGCGTGCATAACCCGTTTTCCATGTTGACGACACCCAGCCCGTTGGGACCTGTAAATCTCATATTATAGGTTTCCGCTATCTTTTTAATCTCTAGTTCAAGAACCATCCCGTGGTCCCCTGTCTCTGAAAACCCTCCTGATTCTATTACCGCATACCCTATGCCTTTTTTGCCGCAATCACCCAGTAACGCGGGTATTGTCGGTGCGGGAGTAAGGATGACGGCAAGGTCCACGCTGTCCTGAACATCAAGGATAGTCTTATAAACCCTCCTCCCGTTTATCTCGCCGTCTATTCTTCCGATCAGATAAATCCTGCCTGTATATTTGTTGTCTATCATGTTCCTTAAAATAAACTGGCCGAGGTTTTCTGGATTTTCCGAGACCCCGAATATCGCCACACTCTTCGGGTAAAAGATCCCGTCTATCGCCTTCGTTTCTTTATCCATAATCAATCCTCCGTTTCCCAGATAAACACCATACACGGTGATCTTCAAGCATAATGTAAAGCTATGCTTTTGCGGGGTCAGTAACAGGCAGATAAGAAATGCAC
>DAHXOM010000092.1 GCA_027364825.1 bacterium
TCCAAGCCCTGTTCCTTGGTCTGATTTTGTTACAACAACAACACACAAAACACTGCGGGGTCCGAGGGGCGGTGTGGTTATGAGTAAATCGCAGTACGAGAAACAGATCAAATCACAGGTATTCCCGGGTATGCAGGGAGGACCTCTTATGCACGTAATATCAGCTAAAGCGGTTGCCTTCAAAGAAGCACTATCGGATGACTTCAAGCGGTACCAAAAGCAGATTATCCTCAATGCAGCCAGACTTTCCGATGAAATGAAGCAGAGAGGGTTTGATATCGTGTCCGGCGGTACGGACACGCATTTGTTCCTTGTGGATGTTTCATCAAAAGGCTTGACCGGCAAGGACGCTGAAAAGGCGCTCGAAAAAGCCGGGATTACGGTTAACAAGAATGCAATTCCGTTTGATGAAAAGCCTCCTGCCGTGACAAGCGGGTTAAGGATAGGGACACCGGCAGTTACGACCAGGGGCATGGGCGAGAAGGAAATGGTACTGATAGCCCAGTACATCGATGATGCATTGAAAGGCATGAATAACGAAACAATGCTCGCAGAGATAAAACAGAAGGTAGTCAAGCTGTGCAGCAACTTTCCGATCTACAGTAATATGATTTAAAAAACATGAAATGTCCTGAATGCGGTTACATTGATACATCTGTTATAGATTCAAGAATGTCGAAAGACGGCCTTGCCATACGAAGACGCAGGGAGTGTCCAAAATGCAATTCACGTTTTACAACATACGAGCGCGTGGAAAACATGGTTCCCATGGTCATAAAAAAGGATAACAGAAGGGAATTATTCGACCGGCAAAAGATCAAACAGGGACTTTTAAAAGCCTGCGAAAAAAGACCGATAAGCATGGACACCATAGAAAAGGTTGTGGATCGTATAGCAAAAAAATACGAGGATGCCGCAGAAAAGGAAATAGCGGCAAGCGATATCGGTGAAGAAATAATGGTTGAGCTTAAGGAGCTTGATAAGGTCGCCTATGTAAGATTTGCCTCTGTGTACCGCGATTTTAAAGACATCGGTGAGTTTATGGATGAGTTGAAAGGACTGCTGAAAACAAAACTGACACCAAAGGAAACCGGCAGGTCCAAAAAATCACACAAATAAACCTTTCCCGCCCCTCATAAAAAAGACGATATCAAAGACATCCAGCGGCTGCACAAAGCGAAAAAATAAGAAACAATAAACAGATTTTCCTCGCTCTTGTTGTATCACCTGACCCTATAAATTATCCTTGCAAATTGAAACAATATGTTTTAATATACAAGGATGATAAAAAGGTATATCCAGAAAACGATTGAGCATTCCATAAGAACATACCCTGTTGTCGGCATAATAGGACCACGGCAGGTTGGGAAGACTACGTTTGTAAAGATGTTAAAAGCCCGTGTAGGGAAAAAAACCGTTTATCTGGATTTAGAGCTGCCCTCTGACTTGAATAAATTGTCAGACCCGCAATTATATCTTGAACAATTTACCGATTCGCTCGTTATTATCGATGAGATACAGCGAATGCCGTCGCTTTTTGCCCTTCTGCGGGCACTGGTTGACAGGAAAAAGTCTGCAGGACGCTTTCTCATCCTTGGCTCTGCTTCCCCGGAACTGATAAAACATGCATCAGACACCCTTGCCGGGAGAATAATTTACCATGAATTGACCCCTTTTATTCTACCTGAAACAGGTTTTCCTCACTTTAAACAGCTATGGGTAAGGGGCGGCTACCCGTTGAGTTATCTATCTCAAAACGAAGATGACAGCTTTTCATGGAGAGAGTCATTCGTCAGGACATATCTTGAAATGGACATACCTCAATTAGGCATACATATACCGGCCATGCAATTACGAATGTTCTGGACAATGCTTGCATATTCTCACGGGCAGCTCTGGAATGCAAACAAGATTTCAAACAGCATCGGCTTATCAGCACCGACAGTGAGAAGGTATTTAGACATACTGGAGGATACTTTCATAATACGGCAGCTACAGCCATATCATCTGAATATAAAAAAACGGTTAATAAAATCGCCAAAGGTTTATATTCGCGATTCTGGGTTGCTCCATGCACTCTTACACTTAAGATATTTTGAGGACATCAACTCAAACCCGTCCCTCGGCAGCTCATGGGAAGGATTTGTGATTGAGCAAATAATAGCAACACTGCCTGACGGCTGGGGTGTATATTTCTACAGGACAAATGCCGGTGCTGAAATAGACCTGCTGCTGGTTAACAGGAAAAACGAACCGATAGCCGTAGAGATTAAATATTCCTCAAGCCCGAAGGTTTCAAAAGGGTTCTGGAACGCTTTTGAGGATTTATCATGTAAACAGGGGTTTATCATATATCCTGGAAAAGAATCGTATCCTGTTGCACGCAATGTCCGCTGTTTGCCTGTATCCATGATAAATAAAATCTTATCAACCGCCTAAATACAAACTTCTCTATCTTTCAAATTCATTTTCCGGGTTAAAGACAGGTAGCGATCTTTTAAATCCTAAAACCTTGTAAGACATTATCTTTGCTTTTTCATCACCATTGTGTAAAACTGACTAAAAGTATCTTTTATATAGCTTATGATAATATATGAAATATAAAAAACTTATTACCGCTGTTATATTGATATCCTTGCTTATCATTTATTTTTATAAGGTTGTATTCCTTGGCAGGGTACTTTCATCCACAGATAATTTGTATATGTACCCGCCGTTCAGCAGTTATGCACCTGCTGGATTTGAACACCCTGAAAATCCAGATCCAACTATTCTTGATCAAACTATGCAGTTTTATCCATTCCTGTTTTATGCAAGACAGGAGATAAGGAATGGGCATTTACCTTTATGGAACCCCTATATAATGACGGGCATGCCTTTTATTGCAGATGCCCAATCTGCTGTTTTGTATCCTATAAATATTGTATTCTATACGTTTCCTTTTAAAGATGCCTTTGCAACCAGTGCATTCATAAGGCTATTTATTGCTGGGTTTGGTATGTTCTTATTTGCAGATGCCCTTGGTATCGAATTTTTAGGTGCCTTGTTTGCAGGTATCAGCTTTATGTTTTGTGCATTCAACATTGTATGGTTGAATCACCCTCAAGCTAATGTTTCCGTCTTTTTGCCGTGGCTGTTTTTATTGTCCTATAAATTCATAAAAACAGGAAGATTACGATATGCCGGATGGCTTGCTCTTATAATAGGCGTACAGTTCCTTGG
>DAHXOM010000107.1 GCA_027364825.1 bacterium
TGTGAATCTATTTAATATTTAAGATCGTGATCTATCCTTACGACTAACCAAGGGCGTCATGACAGCTTGTTTCTAATGCCTCTTCCTCCCCCTCGGGGAAAGGGGGAAAGAAGAGGATCAGTGTGCCGAAGCACCATTCTCATATCAGCATGTGCCATTTATCCAGGAGCTTTTTGTAATTATCCATATCGTTCAAAAGTGCCTCTGCCTTTGGTTTTTCCCAGATGAGCCAGTGGGCTCTCCATGAAGAGTTTTTAGCGTTCACGACCTCGGTAAGAAGTGCCCTGGCCTGATCTTTTTTCCCATCTTCGAGAAGCGTTATAGCTAAATCCAATTTTGCAAGGGTATAATTCGGATCAGCCTTTACGTCCCGCTCAAGGTATTCTTTTGATTTACTCATACTGCCGCCTGCTATCCAGGGAAGCTGCCGGTACATATCTCCGATCGCATCAAGAATAAACGGGTTGTTCGGCGACAGTTTTTCTGCCTGAAAAAGATGTTTTTTGAATGGGTCAAGAAGGAACAAGGATTTAATAACACCTTTTAACTGGCTGATACGGCCAAGATTGTTGGCATACCATGCCCACCCATCCCATCTCTCAGGCTCAAGCTCGACAACCTTTTGCGCCGCATTCTTACCGGCGGTATAACTTTTCAGCTTATCGTCATCATTCGTCTGAAATTCACCAATATTAAAGTATCCATACGCCATGATACCGTATGCTTGTGCGCTGCCTACTGTGTCATTGGGATTGGCTTTTATGTAAGCTTCGCAGACCGTAATAGCCTTCTGAATATCTGCTATGGCCTCTGATGCGGTGTTTCCCTGCAATGCGAGTTGATACGCATTTCTTAAGACATCTGCCTGCGGCAGTATTTCATGATATACATTGGTCAGCACATCAGGAGCCGGAAACCACCGCACCTCTGAGACTGAACCCTGTACAGCGTGACCAGTTGTTGTTGTCACGCTATTTGCAGAACCGATTCCGCTGAGCAGGATAACTACAAAACTCACCGCCATGATCCTGGTCATGCCTCTCCAACAAACCTCAACCAAAGAAACGAACGTTTCTTTTTTCCCTGCCATTTTATCCTCCTTTAAAGTAAAGTTATTTCATACCGTGCTTACCTTGTAAATTCCCTATTTAGAACATTCCAAAACATTTTTGGGTATTGTATTGTTCTAATAAAGATAATCTCCTCGATAACATTTATGCTTCCGTTATAGGCAATACTGCAGTTATTGTTGTACCTTTGCCTGCTTCACTCTTAATATTGATTTTCCCTTTAAAGACATTGACCCTTTCCTTTATATAAAGGAGCCCGTATTTGTTCTTAAATTTTTCGGCAGTATCGAACCCTTTCCCATTATCCGAAACAGACATGATCACATCGGTATTTTCCTGATATAATTTCACGACAACCTTGCTCGCTGATGCATGCTTTTCTACGTTTAATAATGCCTCGTTGGCAATCTTATAGAAAAATTCTTTTTGCAGGGGCAATAAAAGATATTCGTTCTTCTCACTGATGAATTCAACATCCATATTGTACTGCTGTTTAAAATTACCGAGCAAATCTTTCAGAGCGTGGACAAGACCGAAATCATCGAGCACCGTGGATCTCAATGTTGTTAAAAAAAGTCTCAACTGTCTCTGTGAATCCATGATAAGCGACTTCATGTGCTGAACAGCTTCGTTGTGGATCGAATGGGAATCTCTTGTTTTTTTTAAGATATCATCCACGGCACTGATAAGCTCATACATGACTCCACTCGCAATATCATGGAGCTCTCCGACAATCTTTTTCCGCTCATCCTCATGAGCGGTTTCGATCTTTGCCAGAAGCTCGGTCAGTATCGTCCTGTTGTGAAGAAGGTCCTCATAGAGAAATGCACGGTTTATCCCTGTTATAATTTGCGAGGTAATACCTTTCAAAATGGTCAGATAATAGGATGAAAACTGTTTATTGTCCTTTCTTCCAAACAAGCCGATTATCCCGGTATAATCATCATTGCAGTCAAACGGGAAAAGAATATAGCTCGTAGAGCTCAGCGTTTCAAACCACGAATCCGTCGTGTTTGTTATAATATCCTGCTCCGGCATTATCAGGTATTTTTTTTCTGTAATGACCCTGTTCATGACATAGTCATCAAGCATGCTATGAGAAACATACCCGCCTATGAGATCCAGATCCCCTGATGATGCGATGTATATGAAATCGTCCCTTCTTGTATCAAACAGGGCAATGATGCCGGCAGTAACAGAAAACTTATTAACAATCTCGTAAATTACAATCTCAAGCAAAGGTTCAAGCTCCATGACCGAGTTTACAACATTTGATATGGAAAGCATAACACTGGTATTCCTTGCTTCTCGTTTTAATCTTATGGTGTTTACTTCAAGAGCTCTCGTTGAGACAATATTGATCAAACTTGCAACACCGAGCACACCGGCTTTGATCATCGTTCCGGACTCCGGTAAAAACATATACAAGATAATGGGGAGTACAACTGCATTAATCGATGAAACTATATAGCTGTCCTTACTCTCCATCCGCAATGATACGCCAAATATAAGAAAAAAAAACACCGAATAAACGATATTATTGGTGTCACCGGTAAGGACAAATACAGCCATCAACATTATTTCATCAATAAAAACGGCAACATACTGTATAACCCTGAAGGGATATTTTATAACACCGGAATAAAGTATTATGGACAACAAGAGATTATAGACAGCTGCCAGAATGAAGAAAACCCAGACGATATTCCTGTTAATGTTTGTTGTTACTAAAACCAAGAAGACGAGCAAAATGATGATAATCCATCGGACGAATAGGATGATCCTTTCCGTTCCTATTGAAAAAGGAGTATCCCTGGTAAAAAGCAGCTCAAGAACTTTTTTTTCACCATCTTTGAACTTCATAAGATTAAGTATGAATCAATATAGTGTAATCTTACTGTTTTGTGAACAACTTCTTATAAACTTCCCTTTTGCTCAATCCGGTTACCAGAGCTGCCGTTTCAATCAGTGATTTTCTGTCAGAAACGGTCCCATCGATCTTTTTCTGAGATTCTATGGTTTCTGCAATAATGGTGTATTCCCCTTTTATAATGCCCTGCTTTAGTCTGTTTATAACATCGTCAATGACCCCGGATATGCTATCTTCATAAAACTTGGTTAATTCTTTGAATACAAACACCGTGTTGTTCCCAGCTATATTCCTTATAGCACTTAGGGTGTTCAGCAATCTTCTCGGGGACTCATAAAACACCACCGGCAGGCCGATGGTAAAATATTTTTTTATAAAGTTGTTTTTTTGTTTTGTGCTTGAAGGCATAAAACCAATGAATAAAAACCCATTCTCGCATGTACCGCTTATCGATACTGCGGCTGTTAATGCAGAAGGCCCAGGTATCGGTACGACTTTTATCGTATTTTCCAGTGCGAGCCTTATGAGGAATGCTCCCGGATCGGATATACCCGGTGTGCCTGCGTCCGTTAGCAAGGCTATATCCTTGCCCTGTTTCAGATAATCGATAAGTTCTGTGCCCCTTTCTTTTGCAGAATACTTGTGAAAACTTACAAGCTTTTTTTTAATGTTGTATTTATTCAGGAGTATCAGTGAGGTTCTTGTGTCCTCGCATGCTATAATATCAGCGTTACTCAGTGTCTCTATGGCCCTTAGTGTTATATCGCTAAGATTACCTATCGGCGTTGAAACAATAAATAATCTACCACCCTTATTATTACCGGTATTCTGCATCAAATGCGTTCTTTATCAACTCTATGGAACTATCCGGATTTATAGCGATCACATCAAACCGCATCGGCTTATTTTCGAGATGTTTCTTTTGTATATATTGAACCGCTGTTAATGTTATACGCCTTTTCTTTTCCCTTACGATAGATTCATGAGGACTGCCGAATAAAGATGTTGACCTGCTTTTCACTTCTATGAAAACGGTATGTCTCTTATCCATTGCAATAATATCTATTTCCCCGAAATGGGAGCGGTAGTTCCTTTCCAAGATTTTATAGTTCAGTTTTTCTAAATATACTACCGCACTATCTTCACCCCTGGCTCCAGCATTTCTCTTATTCAACAGGAAGCCTTTCGATATAAATATTACTAATTAATCGAAACTGTAACAACAGCAGGTGTCGCACTGCCGGAAGAAACATATATATTCGTTGTATACGAAATAGAAGCTGTAGGCGCTTGCCCTGCAGTGAAACTCGAAGGAAGCGGTATATTTGCAGCCTGCTGACAGGCAATGGTTGTACAAAATCTTACACGCATTATGCTGACGCCCCTGCTATCGGTTGTGAGGGTACACGGCGATTGACATATATTCCCGTTTTTATCCAGGAAAGCAAAAACCCCAACACTATTGGCTTGCTGTCCGATGGCAAAGCTACCTTCATACTTTACATTGAGACCATTCATTGGTGCGCCACTCGGACCTGTGAGCACTGTATAAATATACTGATCCGTGTATGCATCTACCGTATCTTTGATCGTAACACTGGTCGGATTTACCGATAATTTTGCGCTTGAGGGCGCAACGTTCTCACCGCATCCTGTTATAACAGCCATCCATACAAATAGTAGCGTAAAAAGCAGGAACTTGATCTTCATATCTTTACCTCCCTTAATATTTTTTTTAACATCTTCTTGTCCATTCTATAAACCACCGGCATCCCAATTTCTTTCAACAGTATCAGGTTTATCTTGTCCGCTTTACTCTTTTTATCATAGTTTATGGATTTACTCAAGTACCGCATATCAAGATTATTTGATGATACCGGAAGCTTGATGGCTCTCACTAACCGCTCTATCTTTTCAGGCACCTCTTTTTCACATAGATTCAGCAAATACGACAGGTTCGCAGCTATTATCATGCCGATGCCAACTGCTTCACCGTGCAGTATTTTATAATGCGTAAAACTCTCGAGAGCATGGCCAAACGTATGCCCAAAGTTCAGCAGCACCCGTATGCCTGATGTTTCCTTTTCATCTTTTTCAACGAATTCCGCCTTTATACGACTTGAAGCAGATATGAGGCTTAATAAACTCTTCGGGGACCGGCTTAAAATATCATTGCTGTTCTTCCCGATATATAAAAATAAATTCCTATCTTTTATTATGCCATACTTTATAACCTCTGCCATACCTGCCCTGTAAATGCGGTCCGAAAGGGTTTTCAGAAGATTTACATTGGAGTAAACAAAGATGGGCTGGTAAAATGCACCGACAATGTTTTTCATAAGGGCATAATCAACAGCTGTTTTTCCGCCGATAGCCGCATCCACCTGGGCCAGAAGTGTTGTTGGAACCTGGATATATCGTATTCCTCTCATGTAGGTGGAGGCAGCAAGGCCGGTCATATCACCTATAACCCCTCCTCCCAGTCCAATAAGGATCGAACCTCTGTCTGCTTTGAACAACAACATTTTATCATAGATTCTCTGCAATGTTTTTATATTTTTATGTTTTTCTCCATCCGGGAGTATGACAGTACTATAGGTCAACCCATTCCTTTTGAAGGATGAATCTATAAGTGAACCATAAAACTTCCAGACAACCGTATTTGTTACAAGAATGAGATTACTATAACTCAGAGAGCGAATTTTTATTGCCAGAGAAGTAAACGGTTCTTCATCGGTAACGAGTATATTGTATTGGAACTCTGATGGATGTAGTTTGAGCCTGATGGACTTATTCATAACTGCAGCCTCATAATGATCTTTTCTGCAATCTCGTTTGGAGAGATATTATCTGATTCTATAACAATATCTGATTCCAGATACCGGAACTCTCTCTTGTGTAACAACTCCTGTATGATATGGAGCCTGTTCCCCTCTTTCAAAAGAGGCCTGACTTCGATATTAGCCGTCCTTTTATACAGGGTATCGGGAGATGCTTTTAAATAAACTGTCTTGCCGATCCTTTTGAGGAATAAAAATACATCATCATCCATAACTGCACCGCCGCCGGTGGAGATAACGGACGGGGATCCCGGCGAAAGAGACAAAATAACATCCTTCTCAACCTTCCTGAAATAATCCTCGCCCTTCATGGTTATGATTTCAAATATACTCATTCCTGCTTGCTTTTCTATAAGATGATCGGTATCTATAAAATCCCGTGCTGTATTGTGCGAAATAATTCTTCCAACCGTTGTTTTCCCGGATCCCATCATACCTGCCAATATAACATGTCCCATACATCAATTAATATTTCGTAATATATGAAATATATGAGTTATAATTTCTCTTTAATTCCATGATTGTATCTCCGCCGAACTTTTCCATGATTGCGTTTGTGAGCTCTATGGCAGTAACCGCCTCACCTACAACGGAAGCTGCAGGAACGGCGCAAATATCCGACCTTTCGACTGTTGCGTGCACGGGTGCTTTACTGAGAACATCAACACTGTGCAGGGGGGTATAAAGTGTGGATATTGGTTTCATATAAGCCCTGATTATAACCTCTTCACCATTGGTAACCCCACCCTCAATGCCTCCGGCTCTGTTTGTCTTTCTATAAAAACCTTTCTTCGCCGAAAAGAATATCTCATCATGAACTTCAGACCCATACCTGCCTGAGTTTGCCACACCATCGCCAATCTCAACGCCTTTTATTGCCTGTATGCTCATCAATGCCCCTGCAAGCCTGCCGTCAAGCTTTCTGTCCCACTGGCTGTACGAACCCAGCCCTACCGGTACGTTCGTTGCCCTGATCTCAAACGCGCCGCCGAGGGTATTGCCCTTTTTTTTACTATCTTCTATGAGCCGGACCGCTCTTTTTGATGCCACCGTATCAGGCATATTCATCATATATTCATCAGACGCAGCTATTTTGTTCAGTTTTTTAAGGTAGTTGTTTCCGAGCGTTATTGAAGGCAGGACATCGGGGTTTATTATTACGTTGCCTATTGATACCACATAATTATAAAGCTCTATAGAGAGGTTCATCAGTAACAACTTTGCAATTGCCCCGACTGCAGTTCTAACAGCAGTTTCTCTTGCACTCGATCTTTCAAGCACATTCCTCAGATCGTGATGATTATATTTTATACCTCCTGCTAAATCCGCATGACCCGGTCTCGGCATGGTAACAACCCTTTTAGGGACACTATGCCGGGTATCCATGATGTCTTTCCAGTTCTGCCAATCCTTGTTCTCAACATAAAGTGTCACCGGGGATCCTATCGTATAGCCGCCTCTTACGCCGGACAGGATGTCGACCTGGTCCTTTTCAATAGACATCCTCTTCCCCCTGCCATATCCCGTTTGCCGTTTTGATAAATAAGAATTTATCACATTGGGATCTATAAAAAGATCGGCGGGCAATCCCTCAATTATGGCTATCAAGCCTTTGCCGTGGGATTCCCCGCCAGTAAAGTATCTGATCATCTTTTCCCGGTCATCAATTCATCTTCAGGTCATCTGTATCTGGTAATCTGTTTCTGAACATTACTGATTTACTATCCTCGGTGTTATGAATATAAGCAACTCTGTTGTTTGATTTGTTTTTGTTGTGTTCTTAAACAGCCAGCCGATTAAAGGTATCTTATAGAACCACGGCACGCCTGATACCGTCGTTGATTTATTAAACTGGTATATTCCGCCGATAACCGTCGTTTCACCGTTCTTAACAAGCACCTCTGTATCTGCTTCTTTCTTGGAAATACTCGGAACACCGCTTGCACTGAGTATCGAGGTGTCAGGGGCATTCTTATCTGCTTTAATCTTCATTATTATACTGCCGTTTGCTGTTATATGCGGGGTCACTTCAAGACTCAGAACAGCATCGATGAACTGCGTCTGCGTTCCCATCTGCGAAACAGTCTGATATGGTATGGACAATCCCTGCTGTATCTTTGCCTGCGTATTATCAAGGGTCGTAACCTTCGGACTTGAGATGATCTTACCCTCTCCTGTCTGTTCCATTGCACTTAACTGCAGATCGAGAAGGAAGCTGTTCGTCAGATTGCCAAAGGTGAATCCGATAGCACCACCCGAGCCTGTACCGACTGCCGCAGGCAGATTGACCATATAATTATTTCCGCTTGCACCCACACCGCCTGCCAGCGGCAACGGCTGGGATGTTGAGTTTTGCTGTATGTTACCACCGCCGACACCTATTGTATTCGGGAATGACAGACCCGTTGGATTACCATAAGCAGGGCTTGCGTGAAACGCCGTTCCCCACTGTACACCAAGCTGACGCGTAAAGTTGGTATCCGCCTCCACTATCCTCGCCTCTATCAGAACCTCCGGTGTTTGCAGATCAAGGGCTTTCACGAGCCTTTCAGACTCTGTTATAACCTTGGGTACATCCTTTATGATGATCGAATTCGTCCTCGCGTCTACACTGACAGATCCCCGTGAGGTCAAAAGCGATTTGAGCTGAGTGGAAAGATCGGATGCCTTTGCATAATTAACCGGTATTATCCTTGTTACCAGTTCTTCGAGCTTCTCCTGCTTTTGTTTTGCCTCAAGCTGGGATTCTTGTTCCTTCCTCAATGTTCCAAGCGGAGCAATTCTTATTATGTTACCCACCTGTACCATGCCGAGATTGTTCGTTTGCAGTATTATATCCAACGCCTGGTCCCAGGGAACGTTCATCATCCTCATGGTGATCTTTCCATGAACATCATCTCCGGCTATGATATTCTTGTTGCTTACCTCTGCAATAAGCCTCAGTATATCCTGGATATCCGCGTCCTTAAAATCTAAAGAGATCTTTCTGCCTGTATAGATATGTTTCATACCAAGACTGTTTGGTGAAAAAACAACGGGAGAAGAAGGCGTGGCACTAATTTGCTGGGAAGCCGGAGCACCCGGTATCTCTCCCTCTGGTTTTGGAAGAACAACAATGCCTTGTTCCTGTACACCCGATCCAATGGTCGCAATCAATTTGTTGCCTTTTTTATCTACAGTATAGGGAGGGAACTGGGTCTTTGATGTATCCAGCACAAAACGGACTTTGTCAGGATATTGTCCGATTCTTATTCGCTGAACATCATTGGTTCCAACCGGCATTTCATTCGTTGGAAACAAATTTCCAACATTAAGAACATCGATAACGAGCCTCGGCGGATTATTAAGTCTGAATGCATTATAATTCCCTATGTCACCATTACCTACAAAATCAACCACGGTCTTATTGTCAACCGTACTATATTTTACATCTATAATCTTTGACGCAACAGGCTGCTGTGCTCCGGTAGCTTGCGCGGGTTGTTGCTCCTCAACAACGGGAACAGCAGGCGTTGGAGCGGTCTGACCGGCCAAAGGAGGTAATGCGGGCTGTTGTTCCTCAGGCACGGTAGTCTGAGTTGGCTGTAATGCCGATTCTGTAATAACCGGCTGCTCTGCACCGGAGGGAGTAGCAGGGGCTAATTCTGCAGAAGGCTGCTGTTCCAACGGCGCAGGCGGCAGTAAAGGCTGGGCACCTGTTGTCTGAGATAAACCCTCCTCCGGCTGCACACTGGGAATCGGCGAGGTTGAAGGCGCTAATTCTGCCCCCCCCCCTGCCGGCGGAATCTCCGCTAAGGGGCTTTGAGACTGGTCAGACAAAGCTGTTTTGGAAACGTTAACAATAAGGTTATTTCCCTGTACTGATGCATTATAATCAACCAGTTTATCCAGTCCTATGTCTATTCTGCTGATATTGCCGCTGGCTTCCTTTACCGATTTCACACTTATGGTGTTTATAACACCGTTATTAATGGCCATACTGTTTGAAAGGGCCGATATATCCGCATTGGTAAGATCGAGTACAACCCTTAATGGATTCGTCATCTTATATACAGTATAAACAGGGGGGGTACTTCCTTCTATTGTTAATACTGTAGCTGTATCCTGATCGGATATATCGATATTACCTATAATATTGGCGCCTCCACCAGGAACAGGTTCTGAGCCTGCA
>DAHXOM010000015.1 GCA_027364825.1 bacterium
CGTATGGAAGAGGGACCAAGGGAGTTACTTCCTACATATTATAATTATCCCGGCAATTTTTGGATGAGCTGTTTAAGCGTTTCTACATCGTCCTGGTGAGGATCAAGAAACAGGCTTTTCTCAAATGCCTTTTTAGCATCATAAGTATTGTTTGTATACTTTAAATAATATGCACCGAGCAGCCTGTAGAAAGAGGCATTGTCAGGGTGCTGTGCAATGATGTGCTTGACAAGTGATAGTACCTTGTCTGTCTCTCCATTATTTACATAGTATTCAGTAAGCTCGTTTACTAATTCAATCCTGTAAGGGTCGAGCAAGACACATTTTTTCAATTCTTTCTCATAGTTTGCAGAATCATTTACCCCTTTGTAGTCGAGTGCAAGCATGTACAGGTAATCTACGTTGTACGGTTTATATTTTAATGCCTTTTTAATATAAGGTAATGCTTTGGCGAATTCCTTATTCTGCAAGTAATATAAACCAAAGCCTGCAAGCAATTCTGTTTGATAGGGGTTCAGTTTTAAAGCCTTCTCCCCCCATTTTGCTGCCTCAGGTATATTTCCCTGTTGTGCGAGGGCCATGGCGTACATCATATATCCAAAATAGTAATTGGGCGTCTTTTTGATGGCGTCTTTCCACAAGTGTGTGTCATCTTTCCATACGCCGACCCTCTGATAGTCCAGTATTCCAAGCAAGACTATTATGATGCTTACAATAGCAATGCTCAGTTTTTTAAGATTAGCTGTATTGTAAATGCGTTCTATCCCCATACCGATCAGTGCATAAACGCCTATCGAGGGCACAAGCAGGTACCAGTTCGTGTAGAACGGTACGACCACTATCCCGAAGGCAGGAAGCATATTTATGAAGTACCATGACATCCAGAAAAAGCCCTTGTTGTGCTTTTTATACGACGTAATCAGCAGGCAAATATATACTATCAATGCTGTGATACTCAGGATAACCCTTGCTGTAAGGATACTGCTGATAATATCTGTCGTGTAAAAGCATATAAGATTGAACGGAAAAATAATTTTAGCGGGATACGAGGTTATACCGGCAACATTTACCAGTACTGCCAGGAGGTGCTGGTAGGCATTCCCGAGTTGTGCCGGGTTCGATGCATGCAGATTGAGCTGGCCCCATACGAATACAAGCGCAGCCACGACGGCAAGCGCATAAAAGGGTATCTGAACAAAAAATGTTTTTGATAAACTTCTGTTGTACACGTACCACTCAAGCAGGAAAAGTATGGCCGCCATGGTGGCGACAGTCTGCTTTGTCAGCAATGCGAAAATGAAGAAGAGTAAGCTGACTGCGTAGTATGATGCCTTCTTGTGCTTTATAAATGCAATGTATGAGATTATTGAAATGAGGACGAAGAATAGAGATTGTGTGTTCTTCAGCTCCGAGACCCATGCTACGGAGTCCGCATTCACGGGAGCGAGTAAAAAAAGTATGGCTGCAATGGTGGCTGTAAGCCCCGTTAGAGAACTTTGTCCTTTGACGGCATCGGTGGATTGCGATCTTAAACCACCATCAGCCTGTCCAAAGAGTTTACCTCCGGCTTCGCCGGTAGCTTTCTCTACCGGGGTCGATAGTTCCTTTACCAGCACATAGACGAGCATTGCGTCAAAGATGAACAGGGACGCATTGAAAATATGGAACCACAGGGGCTGGAGGCCGTTTATGCGGTAGATCAGCATATAGCTCAGGAGCTGGAGCGGTTCATAGACGCCGTGATAATAGTAGTGTGAGAACAGGTAGGCTATATTCGACAGAGTTATTGCCTTTATATAGGGGTTGTTGATTACATAAAAGTTGTCGTCCCAGTTTATGAAATTGAAGGACGTCACCTGATGGTATACGATGATACCGAGCACGGCTATTATAATGAACGTAAGTTTACTGCTTAATGTTTTATTATTTCCCATGTCACTCCCAATTCCTTGTCTTGTTTACATACAGGTGATTGCGTTCCATTTCAAGTCTTCTTTTTTCGCGCTGCCGTGTTCAATAAAGAAGCCGTATGACTTGAAATCAACCCTATAAGCTGGTAAGTCTGGATTCATTCAACCAATACAGAGGAGAAAGTACATGGCGATAAAAGCCGACAAGTGGATACGGGAAATGGCAGTGAAGCACAAAATGATAGAGCCGTTTGCAGAAAAGC
>DAHXOM010000121.1 GCA_027364825.1 bacterium
CCATTTTGTCCGCCTGCCTGAATGCGGTAAAAACCGACTGCGAGCAGTTGAACCCCTGCTTGAAAATATCCACTGCTTTCTCTTTCCTGTTCATTTTATTCTCCTTTCGAAAAAGGATAAGAAACTGCCGTAGACACCGGACAGATCCTTGTTCTTCCTGACAACCGTCTTTGCACTACCTTTCAATGAGCACATAGCACTTACTTTATACAATAAATCCCCTGCAACAGACAAGGGGAGCAATGGGGCAGGGTTTGACAGGCTGTTGAAAAACTCGGATTCCCGCCATTGCAAACACGGGCACACAGCGAAGCTGGGTCGAGCAATCTCGGTTTTTATAAATCAGTAAGTTATAGATTGCTTCGTCGTCCCGCACTTGCGGGACTCCTCGCAATGACATGTAGGAGCTTAACAGCCTGTTGGAATTTGTTAAGGAGAATGAGGCAATCCGACCTCACCCTGCCCTCTCCTCAGAGGAGAGGGCGTTCGGTGCCCTCTATTTTTTGGGGGGAATAATGAGTTCGGTAATATACCAAGCGCCCGGTGGGATTTGAACCCACGACCTGCGGATTCGAAGTCCGACGCTCTATACACTGAGCTACGGGCGCAGAGCTAATTTTTGATTACGTCCTCTATTTTGTAACCTTCAAATATTTTTCGGCAGATTTTAAATATGCATTGATAATATCAATGCCGGACGTGCGCATAAACTGGATGTTCTTCCAGTTGATCTTCATGTATTCATGCACTGTTTCATTCCTGAGTTTGGCAAGGGGAGCGGTTTTCATGGCAACAGCGCCAAGCAACTCTCTTGTTGAAAGAATAATCTCCTTGTAGGTGATCGGAACTTTCATACGGGCTTTCCGTAAACATTCACCCGCAAGGTCAACCGTTGCCAGTACAAGCTCGTTCAGCGTGGCATTCAGTATCTTCCGTAAGTCCTTGTCCGACAGGAAGTCGTCATAGCTTATGCCCCGGGCCTTGTCCTGGAAATATACGGTTTCCTCTTTGATAAAGCTTACGATGTTATAGATTTGTTGTTCTCTCATGCCGGCCTTCGGAGCCTTCCGATAACATTCTTCTCTTCTTCGGCACGGTGGATTATCCTAAGAATGAACCGGTTCAGGAGATCCGGGTCATTGACCATGATAGGCATACCCTGCACAGCTTCCAATTTAAGGCTAAAAGATGTGTCATCATCTTCAAGTGAGAGAATATTTACCTGCTCATCGAAGAGCATCGAGAGTGCATGCTCGATCCTGAACTTAGTTTTCTCGCTGAGTCCCCGGAAATAAATGGCAAGATCTATGTCGGAAAGGGATATTTGCTGTGACTTTGCATAGGAGCCGAACAGAAACGCGAACGGTATATTCCCGGCATATCCGGCCAAACAGGTTTTTATCTCGTCAATCTTTTTCTTTTCTTTCACCTTCATACCATGAATTCTATATCTTTCTGCCTCTCTTGGCAAGGAACTGCACACAGGATGGCAGAGGTATACGGAGGCTTTGGCATTACCCCACTTATTGTTGTGCTTTCTTTTTATACACGGTGATCCGGTTCCTGCCCGCGCTCTTCGATTCGCGCAGTGCTTCATCCGCGCATTTGAGGAACTCGTTGATATTCCCGATACCGTTGTCAGGCAGGCACGCTATGCCTATGGAAAATGTTACCGGGGTTTGTCCGCATATATCCGACAGGTCCTGCTTTCTCATCTCGTTCATGTATCCTTCCGCAATAAGCACGGCCTCTTTCTCTCCGGTTTCCGCAAGCATGACGGCAAATTCCTGGCCGCCGTACCGTGCACTCACATCGAGCTTCCTCAGGCCCGTCTTGAATATGCCGGCAGCCAAACCCAGGACTTTTTCTCCTGCCATGGGTCCGCAGACAGCATTGACCGATTTGAAATTGTCCATATCGATCATGATTAAGGATAGTTCCCTGCCGTACCCTTTTGCCCTTGGAAACTCCCTTTCGAGTGCGCTGACGAAAGACCTTCTGCTGGACAGACCGGTCAGCTGGTCGATGCGCGACACTGCTTCGAGCTTCTCGTTTGCGTCCGCAAGCTCGTCCTGCATGAGCTTTATTCTGCTGTGCGTATTGGCGGACAGGAGTTCCAATTTCTCTTTTGCTGCAATAAGCTCGTCCTGCAAAAGCTTTATCCTGAGGTGCGCCTTCACCCTTGCCACAAGCTCCGGCGGGCTGAATGGCTTGGTAACATAGTCCTGGGCGCCTTCTGCAAGTGCGCGGACCTTGTCGTTCAAATTGTCCATGCTGGTAAGGATAAGCACGGGTATCTTGTCGAACTCCTGACGGGATCGTTTCAGTTTCAGGAACTTGAGCCCGTCAAAACCCGGCATGACCATGTCGCAGATAACAATATCGGGCAGGTTTGTAAACATCATCTTAAAGCCCTCCATACCGTCATGCGACTCGTAAAAATCCTGAAACATAGCCGTACCCTCGAGCACGGACTTTATCTCCTGTCGTATCTGTGCCGAATCATCGATAATCAATATACTCTGTGACATAATAGATGAACTCATTATACTAAACCGGAAAGAATTTCAACGTATATATTGCCGCTGCATGAAGCCGTTTGCTTTTTTACAATTCTATGTTAGGAAAGAACTTAGAAGGGGATGCTATGAAAGTATACAATCGTTTTGTTTCAATCGGCAGTTTACCCGGGATCCTGTTAGCCGCAGTGCTTGTGATAATGCTTTCCAGCTGTGGTTCCAATACTACAACAACGAAGACCGTTTACTCAAGCTATATTGATACACTCAACCAGATGGGCATCGATAAATACATCGGGGTAGAGCCCCTCACAGGTTCCACGCAGACCATAGATAACGGAGCATGGAAGGTTTACTACTATGACCCCTCTTCACCCGCACGGTGTCTGAACGGCAGTCAATACATGGTCTCTTTTCACCAGGGTAATCCGCAAAAGGTCATGCTGTATCTCGAAGGGGGCGGTGCTTGCTGGGACTACAACTCCTGTTATAACTCGATCATGGCAAAAGCCACTGCCAATCCGGTGCAGATCGGAGGCATACTCGACACAACCAACGCTGCCAATCCGTTCTCCGACTACAGCATCATCTATGCATCGTACTGTGACGGCAGTGTGTGGTCCGGCGACAATGATGCGGTTTTTACGGACACGACCACCGGTGCAACCGCAACGACATATTTTCACGGCCTCGCAAACCTTTCGGCCGCGATCACGCTGATGAAACAAAATTTTATAAATCCCGAAAAGATCGTTGTGGCAGGAAGCAGTGCCGGCGGCTATGGAACATTCATGGGGTATTTCGTAACACGAACACAGTATCCTTTTACGACACTGAACGTCCTGAACGATTCCGGTGTCGGTCTGTTCAACCCGTCACAGACAACATTGTTCCAGAATATCCTTACAACCTGGAACATAAAAAGCATAATACCGCCCGATTGCCCGAAATGTAACCAGCAGATGTCCTACCTTGCGGACTGGGCGATGAACCATGACCAGAACGTCAATTTCGGCTTTTTATCCTATTACAACGATGTTGTCATAGGCTCCATTTTCCTGCAGATGAATACCTCGGACTTTAAAAACCTCCTGCTCAGCGTAACCGGTGAGATTCATAGGGACCATCCCAACCGCTTCCAGCGGTTCTTCGTCGACGGGAGCATGCACACCATGCTCGAGCTTCCATCTTATTACACCATGCAGATCAGCGGGACGACCATGACTCAATGG
>DAHXOM010000125.1 GCA_027364825.1 bacterium
GTGTAAAATCGAAGTGTACCCAGGCAGCAAAGAAGGAGACGGTTGATGGATGTGATTGATTTCTACGGGTAGGTGCGGAGTTGAGCTGGATCCGGAATATTTTCCGGCAGGATAGTGGGAACTCGGATAAGCTTCTGAGCGAGATACAGAAGAAATTTTCTGTTTTTTTAGACATCCTTGATACGAACAATCAGATACTAAAAATCATAAGCGACCTGGAGGAGAAATCACAGGGTGAATACCTTTTCGATATCAATTACATTACCAAGAATTTGAAGACTATAAGGGAGGGTATCCGTGGCTTGATCGAAAAGTTAATCTTTATCGGCGGAGAGGAATACCTCCCTCTAAAGGATAAATTCTCAGAAATCGATGCCGGTATTGATGCTATTATTGGCAGTAACCGGGCTCTTATAAAGGATGACTTTACCATACCGATTAAAGAGCTGAACAAAGAGCGTGCGTACAGTGTGGGAAGCAAGATTGCCCAGCTTGGCGAGATCAGTTCCAAGCTCGGGCTGTCTGTTCCGGAAGGATTTGCAATAACCTCGTGGGCGTATAAGCACTTTGTCGACAGGAACAATCTGCAAGAGCAGATCAGTAAGAGTATTCATAAGCTTGATATAAAAAATTATGACGATCTGATTCGTACCAGCGATCAGATACAAACCCTTATCAAATCAAGCACGGTGCCGGCTGATCTGGGTTTGGCCATAAAAAATAGCTTTTCTGATTTAAAGAACCATTCACCGGCAAAAGGTTTTGCTGTACGTTCCAGTGCCCTTGGCGAAGACACGATTTTTAGTTTTGCGGGGCAATATGCTACATTTTTAAATGTAAAAGATAGCGAGATTATAGACAGATACAGGGAAGTGCTTGCAAGCAAGTTTACTCCAAAGGCTATTTATTACTTTTTGAGCCATTCGCTTTCGGAAGCAGAACTCGCCATGAGTGTCGGGTGTATGGAAATGATAAACTCTGCGATAAGCGGCGTACTGTATACGCTGGACCCTGTCCATCCGGAAGAGCAGTGCTTGTTGATCAATGCTATCTACGGACTTGGTAAATATCTTGTAGATGGAACCGTAACACCGGATGTCTTTAAGGTATCCAAACAAGATGGTTCTGTGAAAGAAACAAGGCTTGCTGTAAAATCTATAAAATTAATAATGAACGAGGGGGGTGGAATAAAGCAGGAACCTGTGCCTGAATCGATGCAGGGTGCACCGAGCATTGATCAAAAGACAATAAAACTTCTTGTTGATACAGGTCTGGACATTGAAAGGCATTATGGATGTCCTCAGGATATTGAATGGGCAATTGATCAGAATAATCGATTATTCATACTTCAAACAAGGCCCCTGCGTGTAATAAAGATAAAAAATGCCAGGTCTCCTGCCGATGTTTCTCGTCTGAACGCCATAGTAAAAGGCGGTACCACGGTATGTCCCGGTGCGGGAACAGGTATGATATATCATGCCGATACCCCGCATGATCTTGCATCGGTTCCGGATGGAGCAATATTGGTAACCCATATTCCTTTCCCCGGTATTATCATGGTCATGAACAGGGTACATGCAATTGTGACCGAGCAGGGAGGCAGTGCAAGTCATATGGCGACAATTGCACGCGAGTACAGAATACCAACGCTAACCGGTGTTCAAGGTGCTGCAGGTATACCCGCGGGTAAAGAAGTAACCGTTGATGCAACCGGTGCTGTGATTTATGCCGGCAAACAAGAGCAACTGGTTGAAGCACGGCAGCTGGATTATGATCCAGCGGATCAATCGGCCATTTTCGAACTCATAAAAAAGGTGTTAACAAGGATATCGACGTTGAATCTCATAGATGCAACAGCAGAAGATTTTAAACCCGGAAACTGCAAAACATTTCACGACATAACTCGTTTTGTTCACCAGAAAGCCATGGAGGAAATGTTCCACTCTTGCTCGGCAATGGGGTGCAAGGAAGATATCGGCGTGAAATTAAAAACCGGCATTCCCATGTCCATCAATATCATATACATTGACCGGGATATGGGTGATTACTCAAAAAACAAATGGATTGAAGAGGACCATCTGGATTCTGTGCCAATGACGGCATTCTGGAACGGTGTAAAAAAAGAGGGATGGCCTTCTACCCCCAGCGTGAATTTAAGCGGTTTGATATCGGTAATGTCAACCCAGATGCTTCGTACGCAGCAGAACGGTTTTTTAGAAAAAAGCTTTGCAATCCTCGGTAAGGAATACATGCTCCTCGGACTGCACATGGGGTATCATTTCAGCACCGTTGAGTCAATGTGTACGGATGATGTAAACAAAAATTATATACGGATGCAATATAAGGATGGCGGTGCAGCCCTTGAGCGGCGGGTCAGACGTATAAGGGTGCTTTCGGAAATCCTGGCAGATATGGGGTTCTCCAATATTACCGAAGCAGATTTTCTTGACTCATCGATTCATTACCAGAGCTGCGGCCTCATAGTAGAAAATTTACTTACCATCGGCAGGTTGACGATGATGTTCAAGCAGCTTGATATGGCTCTTGCGAACGATTCCGTCGCTCAATGGTATAAAGCCGATTTTCTCAAAAGATTAAACCTTCAGAAGAATACCACGTAAGAGAACTCTATGGATATACCGGTCAATCGCATAAAAGCCTTCATGAATACCCTGCTTGGCTCCCGTTACTTTGCGGTGATAGCGCTTGTATTGTTCCTTTTGATAATCGGAACAGCCTTGTTTCTGGTTTATCAGAACGCAAACATCATGCGGAATCAAATCAATGACGATTTTAATCAACAGCAGCTTATCCTTGCACGACAGGCCGCAAATCAGATTCAAACAAGTCTGAACGACATAAAAACCGGTATACAGAGTTTAAAGCAGCTCGTTCAGGGAAGCTCCGAGAACGCTTTGAAAGAGGCTATCAAGGTTGTGTTCAAGCAAAACCAGAACAAAGGGCTTATCGATATTGGATTTATTGACGAGAGGAATGATGTTTTTGAGGTATACAGTATCAATGATACCTTTGCATCGAGGTACGGCCGGTTTATAAAAATCCTGGATATGGATGACGCCGGGAACATGGTTCTCGGTCCGCTGCAGATAGTGGAGTCTCCGGAGAGAAATATGATCATTACCGGCATGTTTTATACGGATATAAATTCTCCGGGCTCACGCATTAAGAAACTTTTTGCCAGAATCGACATTACACAACTGGTAAGTGCCGTAACAAGCAATATACGTTCCGGTAGAACCGGGTATGCATGGGTTATCGACGAAACAGGTATGTTCCTTTATCATCCGGAAAGGGAATTTATAGGAAAGGACGCCTTTTCCGTGAGAAAAGAACGAAAGCCCTACATAACATTCGCCCAGATCAACCGGATCATGAAGGAGCGCATGTTGAACGGTGAGGAAGGTACCGGCATATACATCAGCGGGTGGCATAGAGGCGTGCACGAAGGTGAAATAACCAAATTGATCGCCTTTACGCCGGCAAAGGATTCTCTTTTATCCGACGGACACATGTGGTCCGTAGCTGTGGTTGCACCAATCATGGAGGTTGCGGAGGCAGTCCATTCCATGTATGTACGGCACTTTGCAGCGGAGGTTGCACTTATCGCCGGGATGTTTTTATTTGGCTTTATCGTAATAACGTATCAGCAAAGAATATCCAGTGCATTGAAAGAACAAGTCAGTGAAAAGGAGAGGTACCTGTCAAACATCCTCCAGAACTCCGTAGATGCGATAATTTTTATAGACAATGACAATAAAATACAGACATGGAACAAAGGCGCCGAACTTATCTTCGAATACACGGCAGATGAGATGATAAATCAGAGCTTTCACAAAATTATACCCCCTGAACTTGATACAGAAACAGAGATTAGGGATATAGAAAATAAGGTATTAACAAAAGGGTATGTTAAGGATTATATAGCCCCCCGGGTCACGAAGAGCGGCAGGAGGATCACTGTTGATATATCTCGCACCCTTGTTCAAACAAAGGACGGCAAGATAATCGGAAGTACCGCCATTATAAAGGACGTAACAGATAAAATGGAACTGGAACACAGGATATACAACACGGAAAAGCTTGCATCTATCGGGACCCTTGCTGCAGGTGTTGCCCATGAGATCAACAACCCCTTGTCAATAATACTCGGGTTTACCGATCTTCTGAGAGAAAGATTTAAAGAAGGAACGCAGGAATACGCGGATCTTAAAATTATAGAACAGCACGCCAGTCATGCCAAGAAAATTGTAGAAAACCTGCTGGGGTTTGCGAGGATTACCGAGGGTCTGGAGGATACGGTGGATATAAATTACTGCGTCAATACGGTAGTAACTATCGTAAAAAATACCCTGATGACAAAGAAAATAAATATAATTTTAAAGCTGCCGGAGAACCTGCCCAAGGTACGTGGCGACAGCCGCGAGTTCCAGCAGGTAATTTTTAATCTTATCAATAACTCCGTTGCAGCCATGAACGGCAAGGATGGAACCCTTACTCTTTCAGCGTATCAGGAAAACGGCTGGATAAACGTAAATGTTTCCGACACCGGGACCGGTATATCCGACAAGATTAAATCAAGGGTTTTTGATCCATTTTTTACAACCAAAAAAGTCGGTGAAGGCACGGGCCTTGGTCTGTCCCTGTGCTATGGTATCGTTAAAAAGTATGGAGGCAGAATAAGTTTTTCAAGCATCTCTCGAGAGGACCATCCGGAACAGCAGAGCGGTACTACCTTCACCGTTTCCCTGCCGGTGTTTCAGGAAAGTAGATCGGAAAACCAAATAAAGGAGAGTAAGACATGAGGTATAATATACTTGCCGTAGACGATGAGCCTCATATGCTCGTGCTTCTGGAAAGGATCGTTAAGGAGAAAACTCCCTACACGATAATGACGACGAACAACTCGCTTGAGATGCCCCGGTTGCTGGAGCAGAATAAATTTGATTTAATCATAGCGGATCTTAAGATGCCGGGTATGGATGGTATTGATATACTGCGGATGGTAAAAGAACAAAAACGTGAAGAGGAGGTAATCATTATTACTGCATTTGGTTCACTGGAAACAGCCGTAGAGGCGTTATCCTTTGGTGTTTTGGATTACATCACAAAACCGTTCAAAAAAGAGCAGATCATTTTTACCGTTGACAGGGCCGTAAAATGGCAAAACTTGAAGAGAGCTGTAAAGGAAACAGCAGCGCTGTTTGAATCAGAGCCTTATGAAAAGGCTTTGAATGCATTTGAAAACGCATACATACTCAAACTGTCGGAGCGCTATAAAGGCGATATTCAGATCATGTCGGATAAGGCCGGCATATCACAGGACAGGATCCGGCAGGCGATGGGTATGAAGAATACATGAATTACAGAGGAGGAAGATATGGAGATTAAAAAGGCAGGAGATATTATGATCTCCCTTGATAAGTATCCGCATATACCGTACTGGTTTACCCTGCGGCAGGCAATGGCAGAGGTAGAAAACGCCGAGTTTGAAATCAACGGCAATAAATGTCCCTGCAGGGTTCTGCTCGTTTTTGATGAGAAGTATCAACTCCTGGGAACCGTAAGACGCAGGGATATCCTGAGAGGGCTTGAGCCTGAATTTCTTTCAAACCTTGTGATAGAAGATCGTAAGCAATTTTTTGATTCAAAAACAGGCCAGCAATCAAAGCATTCAACTATAGACAAATTAAAAGAAAGCATCCTCGAACGCGCCCAGAGACCGGTCAGCGATATCATGCTGATAATCAAGGCTACGGTTAATTACGATGATCACATCATTCGGGTGATATATGAAATGGTGGATAATAATGTGAGTGTTATCCCGGTATTAAAGGATAACAGGGTGGTTGGTGCACTCCGGAGCGAAGATGTATTCCATGAAGTTGCAAAGCTCCTGCTGGGTTAATCCGAAGGGGCATTATGTTACGAAGGCTTTTTCCATTCCTCCCGTGGTTTGAGCATTATAATCTGTCTAAATTACGTTCTGATTTAATGGCAGGGGTCACTGTTGCCCTGGTCCTGATACCTCAGTCTATGGCTTACGCAAAACTTGCAGGCCTGCCGGTTTATTACGGTTTATATGCTGCATTTTTGCCCCCGATGATAGCCGCTCTGTTCGGCTCAAGCTATCAGCTTGCAACAGGTCCTGTTGCTGTCGTGTCGCTGATGACAGCCGCAGCACTGGAACCGTTGGCAACTGCCGGAAGCCAGGGTTTTGTTGCCTATGCAATCCTTATTGCCTTGCTGGTGGGTGTTTTTCAGCTGCTTCTGGGCATATTGAAGCTGGGACTGGTTGTTAATTTCCTCTCGCATCCTGTTGTCAACGGGTTTACCAATGCCGCAGCACTCATTATTGCCACATCACAGCTTTCCAGCATCTTTGGTGTTGATGTTGAAAGCGGCTCACATCACTATGAAACCATTTACAATATAGGAAAAGCAGCGCTGGTATCAACCCACTGGATGACCCTGGGGCTTGCTGTACTCGCTTTTGCTATCATGATAACCCTCAGACGGATCAATCCGCGTATCCCGAACGTGCTCGCGGCAGTTGTAATAACGACCCTGATTTCATGGGCAATCGGGTTTGAGCATAACTATAAAGGTACGATTGAACAGATTGCATCCCCGGAAGTGAGGCTTCGTATCAATCAATTGAACACCGGCATGGATGGAATTGACCAGGAAACAAACACCAGGTCGTTACTGAACAACGAGATTGTAAAAAAGGAAAAAAAATACGGGAAACATTCCTCAGAGGTTATGGAACTGAGGTTCCAATCCACGTTGCTTAGTATGAAAATTGATGAGCAAAAAAAACAATTGAGAATAACAAGGGAAGAACTCCGTGCATTGCGGTTTACCGGAGTTCAACAAACCGGCAGTACCGTACTCTTTTATGTGAAGGGTGATGCGCCTCCCGGGGTGCGTACATACGGCAATAAATGGCGCATAAGGGTAGGGAACCAGAAAATAGGCAATGAGTCGGTCCCCCTTGTCGGCGGCGGTGCAGTTGTCGGCACCATACCTGCAGGGTTGCCTGCTTTTAAAATCCCGGGATTAAGTCTTGGTATTATATTGAACCTATTACCCGTTGCAGCTATTATTTCTTTGCTCGGTTTTATGGAGGCTATATCTATTGCAAAGGCAATGGCGGCAAAAACCGGGCAACGGCTTGATCCAAACCAGGAATTGATAGGTCAGGGAATAGCAAATATTGCCGGCTCCTTCAGCCAGAGCTATGCTGTTTCAGGATCGTTCTCACGTTCTGCTGTAAATCTTCAGGCAGGTGCCGTGACCGGCATGTCAAGCGTATTTACGAGCGGTGTTGTCCTCGTCTCCCTGCTGTTTTTAACCCCTTTGCTTTACTATTTACCTCAATCAGTGCTTGCCGCGATTATCATGATGGCCGTTATAAATCTCGTCAACGTAAAAAGTTTTATTCATGCATGGCAGGCACAGAAGTATGACGGCGCTATAGCCGTAATAACATTTGTGTGCACCCTTGTTTTTGCTCCGAGTCTTGATATCGGGATCATGACAGGTGTTGCCCTCTCGCTGATCCTCTTTCTTATAAGGACCATGAACCCTGATATTGCCATGCTGTCAAAATATACGGACGGTACCTACAGGAACACCTCGCGGTTTAATCTTGAACAATGCAGACATATAGCTGTGATCAGGTTTAACCGCTCCCTGTTCTTTTCAAATGTAAATTACCTTGAGGAAAAAATACTCAATGTCGTATCGTCCATGCCGGAACTCAGGCATATCTTGATTGTAGCTAATGCCATCAATGAGCTGGATGCATCGGGTGAAGAAACACTTTCGCTGCTTACAACAAGACTGCGTGAGGCGGGTTATGATATTTCTTTCAGTGGATTTAACGATTCTATTTTAGATGTTATCAGGCGAACGCATTTATACGAAAAGATCGGTGAGGATCACCTGTTCCGGAATGTAACCTTTGCTATAGAAAAGATATACGAATCCACGCATAAAAACTCCGACGAAAGGGATTGTCCCCTGGTAAAGGTATGCTTCAAGGGTTTAGCCGTATCATCAGATGTAAAACACAGGGCTATCATTACAGAAGGGCCTAAATAAAGGCAGAGTATGATGGTTGTTGCAGGAGCGTCTTTCAGGTGGCAATAAGAATAAAGTATATTGTATACAAAATATCTTGACACATTTAGTTGTGTAACCTATTATTGGTTCAGGTAACACGGAAAGGAGATTTAACATATATGAATATAATAGGTTTTTTGATCGGATTGGTCATACCATACTTAGCTGTAACTGTTTTTGCAGTCAGTATTTTCCTAAGAATAAAACGGTGGCTTATGATGCCGCACCTTCTCAAATGGTCATTATATCCCATGCCCCTTCATTATACGGGACAGATAGGCTACATGCTGAAGGAGATACTGAGCTTTAAAAGTGTGTTTCGCAACAACCGTTCATTGTGGGCGGGCGGATGGATTTTCCATATAGGTATGGCGCTCATTGCTTTCTGGTTTGTAACATTTGTTTTGGGGTTTCATACAGGCATTCTTCTGCGTATAGGGCTCTCAATCCTTATTATTATGCCTGCCTATATAACCCTCATACGTGCACTGAATACGAAAATGAGGGCAATAAGCTCACCTCTTGAGTATTTTAATCTTTTGATCTTCATGTCGATCGGTATACTCGGAATCTTAATGATAACGTATGCCAAACCGGATCCAACGATCATCCGCCAATATTTTATCGGTATGATTTCATTACACCCTGTTCGTCCTCCGGCATCGCCTTTCTTTTTAAGCATGCTGGGAATAACGGAGTTTTTTATGATCTACTTTCCGAACAGCCGCACGCTGCACATGGTAAGTAAGTATTTTACATTTCATAAAGTTAGCTGGGAAGACCACTCGGCATAAGCAGAAAGGAGCACTATAATGCAACAGACCACAGAACGTAAAGAAAAAAATATAGAAAATAATAAAAATAACCAACGAAAAGAACAGGTTAAAAATGCAACAGTCGTACAAAAACGGCAGTATCCGTTTTTTGCCATAGAGAACCCGGTTGAAGAAAACAGGGTCTCCGTCTTTGTAAAAACACTGGGAGCGGTATTAAAGGATGAAAAGTATAAATTGCTTTTGGATCTGTATTTGAATACATGCGCAAGCTGCAACTCCTGTGCGGATCAATGCCACCTTTATCAGACGACACATGAGCAAAAAGATCTCCCGGCTTATCGTTCCAACCAGCTGAGGTCGGTTTATAAGAGGTACTATACGACGAGCGGAAAATTACTGGGCAGGCTGGTAGGCGCCAGGGATCTACAGGAATCCGATATAGATGCTATGATAGAGAGTTTCTATAGGTGTACCATGTGCCGCAGGTGTGCTGTGGAATGCCCTATGGGTGTAGACAATGCCCTTCTTACAAGGATTGGAAGGTGTGTTCTTGGAGAACTTAACCTGGCACCCAAAAACTTTACCATAAGCACATCACAGCAATTAGAAGGTATCGGCAATACATCGGCAATACCGAAGGGCGCTTTTATCGATACCCTTGATTTTTTGCAGGATGAAATAAAAGATATGACAGGATATAACGTCGAGTTTCCGAGAGATAAAGCCGGAGCAGAGTATCTCTTCATAGCGCCGGTCAGCGATTACATTGTCGAAGCCGATACCCTAATGGGAACGGCAATGGCTTTGCAGTTTGCAGGAGCTGATTGGACCATAGGGACTGAATATTATGATGCCATAAACTATGGACTTTTTTATTCCGACAAGATAACGTCGGACATTTTGAATAAGCTTTTGGCAGAGGCCCAGAGACTGAAAGTGAAGAAAATACTGATCGGCGAATGCGGGCATGCTACAAAAGTTGTGAAGCTTTTTATGGATCTGTTCGGAAAGCATAAGTTTGAGGTTCAGAATGTCATGGAGTACACCGCAAAAGCCGTAGAACAGGGAAGACTAAAAATAAATCCGACAGTCAATAAAGATATTGTTACCTACCATGATCCCTGTAATCTTGGAAGGGGACTGGGTGTCTTTGAGGCTCCGCGTACCATTGTAAGGGCTGCGGCAAAGCACTTTGTGGAAATGTTTCCAAACCGTGAAAGAACTACTGCTGCGGCGGCGGGGGAGGCGGGGTTACGGTGCCGGACATGTATGAGTTCAGAATGAAATTCTCGGGGATGAAAAAGGTTGAGCAAATAAAGGCTACCGGTGCAAAATATGTTATAGCACCCTGTGCAAACTGCAAAAAACAGTTGCGTGAATTGATAGAATATCATAAGCTACCAGCTACGGTAATAGGTGTTCATGATTTATTGATAAAATCGCTGATATATTAGCATATATTATTTATTCTTGTGCGGTCATAAGTTTACGGCTCGGTGGTCCGCAGCGAAGAGGTAAACTGAGGAAAAGGTTTGGCATGGCTTTGTAAGCCCTGTCAAAAAAAAATGTCGGTAAACAGCATCAGGGTTAGGACATGTATATGCAGACCGGCTGATGCAAAAGGCATAAGAATAATATACTATGCGATGTGAAGTACATGGGCATTAGAGCCGCAGATACGGGCGATCTGCGATTTGAGATCAAAAAATTCAGCGATATACTGGATGCAAACAATACCGCATTAGTGGAAATTGCCCGGTTGCAACAGCAGCTTCAGGAAAATGAATCCATAAATTTTCCATTTATCGTAAGAAAAACTACCGGCATACTTATAGAAACTTTCAAGATGGTCAAGAGCATAAACGAGCTCTGCGACAACAGGTATTCCCATTTGTTCAGCGCATATGAAAAAATTACCGCAAGTATAAGGAACAAACTCGGCGAGAAATCAGATTACAGGGATAAGAAGATAATAAACAAACTTGTCATACCTTTTTCAGATATCGATAATTCATACGCTGATACCGTAGGAGCAAAAATATCCTTTTTGTGCGATATCAGGGGCAAGACGGGGATCTCTGTTCCGGACGGCTTTGCTCTTACCGCGGACGCTTATAATCTTATCATCAAAAAGAACAATCTCTCTGAAAAGATCAACTCCATGCTGGCGGCGACAGACTTTACCGACATGGAGGCTTTATACAGGACAAGCAGCCAAATCCAGCAGCTCATTTTGAGCACGCAGGTGCCGGATGAATTGAATCAGGAGATCCTTAATGCTTTAAAGGTGCTGAAAGCGCATTCTCCCTCCGAGCTTCGTGTTTCCGTGCGGAGTTCCGCTCTCTTCGAATCGAACTTCTACACAAGTTTTGCCGGTCAGTACCGTTCTTTATTAAATGTAGCAGAGGAGGAAGTCCAGGATGCCTATCTCCGCGTTGTTGCGAGTAAATTTACACCTGAGGCAATGGTGTATGCAATGATACACGGATATGAGATAAGCGGTTTAAGCATGTGCGCCGGTATTCAGCAGATGATAGACGCCAGGACATCGGGCATTATGTATACCAATTGGCATGGATATCCCCGGATCATGATACAGGCCATCTATGGACTTGGCTTATATATTGTAAACGGGTCACTGATACCGGACACATATATTTACGACAGCGAACTGAACAGGATTACTTCAAAAAAAACGGGCGAAAAACCTCTCATGCTGGTCTGTGATCTCTACGGGACAAAAGAACAAAAGGTTGCAGAACAGGATAGAATGAAACCGAGTCTTGACAACGATCAAATCGTCGGTCTTGCAGCAATAGGAGAAAGGCTCGGCAATACGTACAAGATGCCGCTTGATATCGAATGGGCAATAGACGCCAGATCAAACATTTACATCCTGCAATGCAGGCACCTCCTCCCTGCGCATGAGTATGATGCAAAGGAGGAAGAACAATACGGGTTTGACATAGAGTGGGCTATTGACGAGCATGGTGAGCCGTATATCCTCGAATATATACAGAAGAATAAAAAGGGATTCGGACTAAAAAAAGCTGTTACCCCGCACATAGTACCCAATAAGATTATATTCCAGGGCGGAACAACAGCATCTTCAGGCGTGGCCGTTGGAAATGCCGTTTCCGTAAACAGCGAGCTGGATATCATGAAATTCCCTGCCGGCGCTGTTGCAATAACAAAAACTGCAAATCCAAGACTTGCCGTCTTGCTGAGGAAGGCAGTAGGTATTTTATCGGAAAAGGGCGACGTAACAGGCCATCTTGCTACCGTTGCGAGAGAAATTGGTATCCCTGCTTTATTTGGTACCGGCGGCATTACAATACCGGACGGTACAGCCATTACCCTTGATGCTACGAATAAAAAGGTGTACGCAGGTGAAGTTGAAGGATTAGCTGATTTTAAACGGGGGAGACAGGCGGTATCCACGTCTGTTCTGTTACTCGAGAGTTTACTGAAAGATATTGCTGTTTTAAACGTACCAAACCCGGCAGGTTCCAATGCGCAGGCATCAAAATGTAAAACCATTCATGATATTATAAGATTCGTTCATCAGATTGCCATAGAAGAGATGTTTAAGACCTGTGATAACAGGGTATCAAAAGGTTACCATACCAGGAATATTACATCCCCGATACCGATGGACCTGATAGCCTTCGATCTCGGCGGCGGCATAGCAGAGGGGGCTCCTGAGGGTGATGTGCCACTTGACTATGTGCTATCGATTCCCATGAAAGCTTTATGGGACGGGATGATGTACAAGGGCATAAAATGGTCCGGCGAGAGGAACATCAATATCTCCGGCCTTATTTCCGCCATGACCAGCTACATGGTTGACGAAGGTGCATCCATGCGGGGACTCGGCGCTCCCAGCTACGTTTTTATTTCAAAAAATTATATGAATTTCAATTCACGGGTCGGTTATCACTTTGCTACCATTGATACGTATGTGGGTGAACAAACAGAATCGAATTTTATAAATTTCAGATTCAGCGGGGGCGCAAACGCACTGGACAGGAGAAGCAGGCGGGCAACACTGATCGAAAGAATTCTCAACGACGCGGATTTTGCTTCTATAAGGACAATGGACATAATCAACGCTCACATCCAGAACCTTGGTGCGGAACAGATGCGGTCTAAACTTGAGTATCTCGGCAGATTGCTTGGCTTTGTTAACAGACTTGATATATCCATGGTCACGGACAACGATATAGACAAGTACTACCAGGCATTTAAAGAACAAAGGTACAGCGTGCTTTGATCATGAATACTATAAAATCAAGATACTACAAACTGCTGAAGTATAAATTGTTCCTCACTGTTTTTGTAGTAAGTATACTGCCGTTGACCATTATCTACAGTATGAGTTCCTCGTATTACAACAGGGCAATCCGCAGCAAGATAGAGAGTGTGCTGATCAACATATCGGAGAACCGAAAGGATGCAATAGAGCTTTTTTTAAAAGAGAAAACAGAGCAATTGTCCGTCATCGGCAATCTCTACTCCTACGATTATCTCGGCAATAAAAAAAATCTCGAAAGGATTTTCGAATCGCTGCAAAAAGAAGGTAAAGATTATGTCGATCTCAGCATCGTGAATCAAAACGGCAAAGCGGTGAGTTATGTCGGACCCTATAATTTAAGCGGTATGGATTACCTGAACGAAAAATGGTTTAAAGAGGCAATGGTGCGGGGGGTTTACAAAAGCGACGTTTTTCTTGGATTCAGAAGGTTTCCCCACTTCATCATAGCGATAAAAAAACCTTTCGACGGTAAAACATTTATAATCAGGAGCACCATAAATACGGACGCACTCAAATCGCTGATGCGGATAGCGGAAGTAGAGGCACCGGTAGAGGCATTTATTTTAAACGAAGAAGGAATTTATCAGATTCCTTCAACAAAAAAGGGAAAGATTGCGCAGAAGTCTTTTATCGTGCCGGAGCAACCGGTTGCCGGAACAAAAGTATCAGAGGTGCGGGATGCGCACGGCAGATCGTTTTATTGCGCGCAGTCATGGATTGCGGATAGTGACTGGGTTGTTGTTGTTTTGCAAGCAATGAAAAACAACATTGAACCGCTTACCGGTGCAATGAAGGTTGGTAAGATACTATTTATCGGCGGCATATTGTGCATCTTTATCCTGTCTTCTATAGTCTCAACGTGGTTTACCAATAGATTATATGCCTCCGATATGCAGAGGGCGACCTTGAACAACCAGTTGATCCAGGCGGAAAAGATGGCTGCCATCGGAAGGCTTGCCGCTGGCATTGCTCATGAGATTAACAACCCAGCCGCCATAATAAATAATGAAGCAGGGTGGATGCATGATCTGATGAAGGAGAACATACAAAGTGGAATCAAATTAGACTATAATGAATTCCTAAAGAGTATACAGCAGATAAAGAAGCAGGTGGATCGCTGCAAGAGCATAACGTCGAGATTACTCGGCTTTTCAAGACGAGTTGGTGAGGGTACTGAGCCGGTCCATATAAATCAATTGCTCGACGAGGCGATATTCTTTCTTGAAAAAGAAGCAAGACATGAAAATATTGATATCGTCAGAGAATATCAGACGGATATGTCCCTGTGGTACGGGAATGCTTCACAGATAGAGCAGGTCTTTCTCAATATGATTACAAATGCCATGGATTCGATACATGGTAAGGGTACGATAACCTTGATAACCCGCACGGTTAATAACAGTATAGAGATAAGCATTCATGATACAGGGAGCGGCATACCAAAGGAATATCTGACCAGGATATTCGAACCGTTCTTTTCGACCAAGCTTCATAAAGGTGGAACCGGCCTCGGACTTTCAATATGTTATGAGATTGTAAAAGGCTTCGGAGGCAATATTGTTGTCGAAAGTGAGCCGGACAAGGGTACAACTTTTATAATAAGCCTGCCGGCGAACGACCATGGTAATTTGCAAATATAAAGAAGGAGATACAAATGGAAGGTATAAATATTTTATTGGTTGATGATGAGATAGAGTTTGTCGAAACACTTTCAAAGAGGCTTGTTAAACGGGGGTTTCATTCTGCATTTGTAACCAGTGCCGGAGATGCCCTGGAAAAGATAACGACAGAGCAATTCGACGTGGCGATAATAGATGTCCGGATGCCGGAGATGGACGGCATAACGCTGCTTGGTGAAATAAAAAAGCTCAAACCTCTCACGGAAGTGCTGCTTTTGACCGGTTATGCGTCTGTTCAGTCCGGCATAGAAGGTATGAAAAAGGGTGCGTTCGATTATATTATGAAGCCAGCGGACATCGATGAACTCGTAAAGAAGATACGGGATGCCTACGAAAGGAAGAAGCAGCAGGAAGACCGGATAGGAAAAGCCGAAACAAAAATTTCATCGTACAAATAACCCCAGGCATGCAATTGAAAACAAATCCCCCCTCCCCCCCTTTACTAAAGGGGTGTAGGGGGAATTATAGATCTTCGTGAGATCTTCGACAAAGGCAAATTCATTTGAGGAGCAGTATGAACAAATTGTCCACCCTCAGTGCATTTTTAGAGTTTATTTAATTAAGGAC
>DAHXOM010000127.1 GCA_027364825.1 bacterium
GGAGAACTCTGATAGTAACGGCTGTCTGATTATCCGCTGCGGTAGAGAATATCTGTTTTTTCTGGGTGGGGATCGTTGTGTTCCTCTCTATTAGGCGAGTGCATACACCGCCCAGGGTCTCTATGCCGAGTGAGAGTGGTGTAACGTCGAGCAGCAGTACATCTTTTACCTCGCCCGAAAGCACGGCTGCCTGTATGGCTGCTCCAACAGCAACGACCTCATCCGGGTTTACACCTTTGTGGGGTTCCTTGCCGAAGAAGTCCTTTACCATCTGCTGTATCTTGGGCATCCTTATTTGTCCGCCGACAAGCACAACCTCATTAATCTCGGATGCCTTTAATCCGGCATCTTTCAAAGCCTGCTTCATGGGTTCAAAGCTCAACTCCAGCAGGTCCATACACAGCTGTTCCAGCTTTGCCCTGCTCAGTTTCAGGATCAAATGTTTCGGACCGGACGCGTCTGCCGTAATAAAGGGCAGGTTTATCTCCGATTCCATGGTCGATGAAAGCTCTATCTTTGACTTTTCCGCTGCCTCTTTCAGACGCTGGATAGCCATGATGTCCTTGCTGAGATCAATACCCTGGTCCTTCTTAAACTCGCTGATGATCCAGTCCACGATGCGCTGATCTATATTGTCTCCGCCGAGGTGCGTATTGCCGTTCGTTGATTTGACCTCTACTATGTTTTCCCCGACTTCCAGTATGGATATATCGAACGTACCGCCGCCGAAGTCATAGACTGCTATTATTTCTTCCTTCTTCTTATCAAGTCCGTACGCCAGTGCCGCTGCCGTGGGCTCATTGATTATCCTTTTTACGTCTAGCCCGGCTATCTTTCCCGCATCCTTTGTTGCCTGGCGCTGGCTGTCGTTAAAATATGCCGGGACCGTTATAACCGCCCCGGTTACCTTTTCACCGAGGTATGCTTCAGCGGCCTTTTTCAGTTTTTGAAGGATCATTGCGGATATCTCCGGGGGCGAATACTGTTTTCCTTTTATATTGACCCTCACATCCTGATTATCTGCCGAGACAACCTTGTAAGGGACCATTTTCATCTCTTCTGTTACCTCGTTATACCTTCTGCCCATGAACCTCTTTATAGAATATACCGTATTTTCGGCATTGGTAACAGCCTGTCTTTTTGCAACCTGGCCGACGAGGATCTCGCCTTCCTTCGTAAAGCCTACAACCGAAGGCGTTAATCTGCTTCCCTCTTCATTGGGGATAACAACAGGCTCACCCTTTTCAACAAAGGCTACAACAGAATTAGTAGTACCTAAATCAATACCTATAACTTTTCCCATGACTTTACTCCTTTGTCTTTAAAAATAATCATTTCTACGCTATCGTCAACACTTGCACGCCCTGTTACACTATTTGTCATTTTTACAAATAGGTACTAATTTGTAATAGATAAAATAACAGGTTAAAGTGGAATAATTCTTTCATTTTGTGCTATAATGAACGATAACGTTAGGTATAAACTATGGATATTAAAAACAAGACACCGGAAACCCTTATACTCTCCGAGCTTGAAAAGCTGATACGGCTGTTTTCTTCTTACCCTGCGCGGCACGACTATTTAAAGGTGCCCTCTGCCCGTATTTTACATGCCATAAAACAACAATTCGGAGCATTAAAAAGCGTGGTCTATACCATTGACAGGAGGCACGTTTTCATCAACGATAATCCCCTGGACGGCTTTGATAAACTTTCAAAGCTATTGTTTTATAAGAGGATAAAGACCCTGATCCTGCACAGTACGGTCAAGTCCGAAGAGCTGCTTACCTTTATCCATGAGGTGTCGACCGGGGATCTCATTTTACCGAGGGACCAGAGCATCAAACAGATACTGTTCAAAAACAATATCACCGGTATAGAGGTAGAAGAGGTTGATTATGACACAATCAGGGAGGAGCTTGACAATGACATGGACCAGCAGACAGAAAATGCCGAGGAAGAGATAAACCTTGAGAATGTTGTACAGGACCTTACGGACGATGAGCAGGAAGCAATAAGGCTTATGAACCTTATTGAAAAGGAGGAGGTACCCCAGCGGTACAACGATCTGTCCGATGCACTTGCCCCTATAATAGGCAGGCTCTCGGAAATAGAGAGATACGAAATACCGCTGATAGCGATACGGACCTACACGCAGCATGCATACCAGAAGAACAAAGACAGGGACAGTGCCGCAAGGGCAAAAAATATGGTCGAGACCATATCCATGGGAAAGGGCATGATCCCCAAGATCCTGGATCCAATCGTAACAGGCAACCCCTACTATTACGAGTCTTCCGTCAGAACGATAAAAATAATAGGAGAATCTGCACTCGAAGAACTGACCGGCATCATGATCAAGACCGATACACTCCAATCCATTAAATTCATTGCACGGGCACTTTCCGTATTCCAGAAACAGGCGTACGGGCATCTGAATAATGTCATCCTTTCAGACAACTACAAATCCGCGATCGTGGCCATAGATACCGCTGTACACATAAGGACGGGCTCGGAACCGGCCATATCCTCCGGCTTAACGCACAAAGACATGCGGATCAGGAAAAGAGCGGTGCAGGCATTGTTCGAGATCAACACGGCACACGGGAACAATATGATCGAGAAACTGCTGGCCAACAGTAAGGATCAGAGGATGACAGACCTCGTCATCTTTATGGTGGGGAAATACAAGAGACAGATGTTCATCCCGCGGATCAAGCATATCATAGAGGATCCTGCTGTTCCGTATTCCATCAAACAGGATGCCCTGCTCGTCCTCGGCGAACTCGGCAGCAAAGAGGCAACGAAGGTAATCATAGAATCTGTTTTTGATCCGGCCTTGCCTCTGCCGAAACAATACCCTGAGATCCGGCTTGCGGGTATAAAAGCGCTCGGGACTTCCATGAATGAAATTGCTATTGCAAATCTTGTACAGTTGTTGGAGAGTAAGGAAGAACGCATCAGGGCTGCAACATGGAATACACTGAATGAAATTGGTAAAAAAATAAATGCATGAGAACGAACACTATAATGAACTGATAACGCTGATCACCGGCACGGTACGGAATCTGTCCCTTTATCCCAGGACACATCCGACAATACAAACCGCGGTCAAGAGGGCAAACGAGATATTGCACAAACTGCTGTCCACACAGAGGGAGATCGTGATTGCCGTTATAAAAAACACACTGCTCGTAGAGAAAACACCGTTTTACACCACGACCAAGGGCATAGAGGAGTTTATCGACAGGCTTGCAAGGATAGAGATCAACGGGATTATTTTTTACAGGACAATCAACGAGAAAGAGCTTCTCGTCCTGTTTGAAAGCCTGACCATCCCGGTCGAAGAACTCGCGAAACAGGGCGGCATAGCTGTACGGCTGAAGAACCTCGGGGTAAAAGGCATTGAGATCAAAAAGATAGAAGAGGACATAAAAACAGAGATCTTTAAAACATACACAGCAGCACGGGATGAGATCTTTAACATCATGAGCGAGTTAAGGCTCGGACACATTCCCGAGAGGACAAAGATAAAAGAGCTTATCAGTGATCTGAACGATGCGATGCTGAAAGACAAAAATACACTGCTCTGTCTTACCATGCTCCAGGATTATGACGAATACACGTTCAACCATTCCGTGAATGTGGGCATCTTGTCGCTTTCACTCGCACAGGAACTGGGATTTAAAAGCGACGAGCTTTTGTATATCGGGCTTGCGGGTATACTGCATGACATAGGCAAGACAAGGGTCCCGAGGGAAATCATACTCAAACCTTCAAAACTCAGCACGGAAGAATGGGTTGAGATGAAAAAACATCCTGTCCACGGCAGGAACATCATTAAGGAAATAGGTGGCATAAGCGATACTACGGCTAACTTCGTTTTATATCATCATCTCAGGAGGAACCTCTCGGGTTATCCCGGCTTAAACGGCATAACAGCACAGCCCGAAGGATCAAAGATCGTGGCCATAGCGGATACCTATGACTCCATGACAACACTGCGGCCTTATCAAAAGAGGTTCGACCCACGGGAATCCCTCGACTTTATCAATAACAGGTCGGGCGAAGATTTTGAACCCGATTATGTCAAGGCATTTATAAAAGCACTCGGCATATACCCGGCCGGTTCTGTTGTCAGGCTTGATACAAACGAAATCGGTGTTGTATCAAAGGTAAGCGTCACAGATCCTCAAAGGCCTTCGGTAAAGCTTGTTATGGATGAGACAGGCGGTACCATAAATAGGATAGAAGAGGTATCACTTGAGGAAAAAGATCCTTCCACGCACCAGTACAAAAGGACGATAGTCGGAACAGTCGGTGCGGCACAACAGGGTCTGATCGACCTGAACAAATACCTGAAGTAATGCCTCACCCCTCAATATACAACAGAGAGGAAAGAGTTGTTCGCCTCTGCTCGTAAAACAAAGCTCTTTTGCTAAACGATGTTGTCCCCATAATATGCATGATATATCATGTGACACTGAAACAGAAGTTGTCCACGCAGAGTACTATGAAAGAATACCCGGCAGTTCACGGTGTTTTACTTCGCATCGTCTCAAACTCTTCCCTCTCTTACCCGATACTCAAATCTCCTTATTGTATTGGGTTTTTAAATTTTTGCCCTTAGGTATTGTTTCGGCCAGGGTACGTCGGCTTTCAGCACCCTTGCCGCATGCAGCGGCCAGTAAGGGTCCCTCAACATCTCCCTTCCGAGGATGACCGCATCTGCAATACCGGTGGCAATGATCTGCTCCGCCTGAAATGGCTCTGTGATCAAACCTACTGTCCCTGTCGGTATACCGGCCTCTTTCCTTATTGCAGCGGCAAACGGCGTCTGGTACCCCGGACCATCCGGTATAACGGCATACGGTACGAGTCCTCCGCTCGAGCAATCGATCAAATCTATACCGGATTCTCTGAGTTTACCTGCAAATTTTATTGTTTGTGCAATGTCCCATCCTCCTTCAACCCAATCTGTTGAAGAGACCCTTACAAAAACAGGCAGGTCGTCCGGCCACTGCTTCCGTACCGCCTGTGCGACCTGTAACGGCATCCTGATACGGTTTTCGAAACTACCTCCATAGATGTCCGTTCTCTGGTTGGAAAGCGGGGATAAAAATTCATGGAGAAGGTAACCGTGTGCCATGTGTATCTCGACGACCTCAAACCCTGCTTCGATGCTTCGCCGGACAGCAGCTGAAAACTGCGAGACCACCTCATCGATTTTATCCTGTGTCATCTCAAGCGGCGCCTGGTAGGAGTCGGCAAACGGGACCGGCGAGGGTGCTATGGTCTGCCATGCCTTTGCGCCTTTTTCGACAGGCTTTCCGCCGAGCCAAGGGGCATACGTCGAGGCCTTGCGTCCCGCGTGTGCGAGCTGGATGCCCGGGACAGCACCCTGAGCCTTGATAAAAGATGTTATGCGTTTGAGAGGCTGGATGTGTTCATCCGACCATATACCGAGGTCGTCCGGCGAGATGCGTCCCTCCGGCGAAACAGCGGTGGCCTCGGTCATAACCAGGGCGGCACCGCCGACCGCGCGGCTGCCGAGATGGACCAGATGCCAGTCCGTGGCCATACCGTTTTCACATGAATACTGGCACATCGGTGAAACGAAAATACGGTTTTTAAATTCCAGCTTTCGTAATGTCAACCCGGAAAACAATTTTATTCCCATACATACCTCCAGTTTTTATTCATACATTTGTATATTAACAACAAAAAATGCAATAAGAAAGTCAGCCAGAAGCTAAAACGCGCGCATATTAAACCGTTTGAACGGTTCAAGCCGCTTTACGA
>DAHXOM010000130.1 GCA_027364825.1 bacterium
GCAATACACTGAGGGTTAGAAAGCTGATGGAAAGTAAAGAATGAATGTCCTATAGTATAGAGAAAAAATAGATTCAAAATGACAGGGATGTAAGGGGCGGTATCAAAGCCGCCCTTTTTTTCGTGCGCCCGGCAGAGGGTGCAGGTTCAAGCAAGTCAGCGATGTATTGTCCGATATCCACAGATTACCCCATAGAGTATGCAGCCGAGGCGAATACATACCCGGTTCTAAGCCGTGGAAGAAGAAAAACGGGCATACTCCTGCGATCATATATTCTTGACTTAACGTGAGCTGTATTCTATTGAATGCAGACAATATGAACAATTTCGAACCGTTGCTGAAAGTTTCGGATATACATAAAAGTTTCCACGACAGTAAAAGGCATATCGATGTTCTGAAGGGTGTCAATCTTGATGTGCAGAGCGGGGATACCATAAGTATCATGGGCGTGTCCGGTTCCGGCAAGACAACGCTCCTGCAGATCATCGGCAGTCTCGACAAACCGACGTCCGGCGATGTTCTCTTTAAGAACGAGAGTATTTTTAGCAGGTCTGCAAATGACATTTCTGCTTTCAGGAACGCAAACGTAGGATTCATTTTCCAGGCGCACCACCTGCTTATGGAATTCGATCTTGTGGAGAACGTAATGTTTCCGGCCATCATATCGGGTATGGACAGGAAAAAGGCACAAGACAATGCACTTGACTTATTGAAGGATGTGGGGTTGTCTGAAAAGGTTACCAACAAGCCTTCTGAACTCTCCGGAGGAGAACAACAAAAGGTTGCAGTTGCACGGGCGCTGAGTATGTCTCCGCCGGTTGTGCTTGCGGATGAGCCGACCGGTAATCTCGATTCTCACAGCGGCGAGGTAATAATGAATCTTTTGTTGCAGTTTAATAAAACAATGGGAATAACTATTATAATGGTTACGCATAATGAGCCGTTCGCAATGATGATGTCAAAAAGATACAGGATAAGTGATGGGGTATTGTTCCAGAATTCCGATTAAACTGTTCCTGTTCTTTACTGTCATCATCATTCTGCAGGTACCGAAAATGCTGTTTGCGGACCAGCCTGTGGTTGAGAAGATAACCATAGAAGGTAATCAGAGGATACAGAAAGAGGTTATACTCGAAAACATAAAGCAGCCCATCGGCAGCCCTTTGTCCGAGCGCGCGGTGAATGACGATATCCTCAGGTTATACAAGCTTGGATATTTTGACAGTGTTATTGCGTATGAAGAGCCCTCGGGCAAGGGCATTAACCTGATATACAGCGTCGTCGAAAGGCCGCTGGTCAAAGCCATAGAGTTTAAAGGCAACTCGGAAATATCGAACGATAAGCTTAAAGAAGCGCTGACATTCAAACCGAGAAGTTTTTTTGATAAGGCGGCCATATCGGCTTCTATCGATAAGATAGTGGATATGTACAAGGCAAAGGGGTATTACAACGTGCAGGTAACCTATGAGGTTGTCCCTGTTTCCACCATGGAGGTAAATGTAGATATCAACGTACATGAGGGACAGGTGGTAAGGATCGGTGCTATAAACTTTATCGGAAACCACGCTTACAGCGGCAAAGAGCTGCAATCCAAGATGGAAAGCTCTACACCGGGGCTCATCAGCTTTATTACGGGGAGTGGAAAATTCAACGAGGCGGAACTTGACCGGGACATAACCAGGCTTACCATGTTTTACATGGATAGCGGTTATATAAATATAAAAATAGAACAGCCGCATATATTCCTGAATCCGGACGGTAAAACGATAGATATCGTGATAAACCTTGAAGAAGGGAAAAGATACAGAATATCCACGATTAATATAGAGGGCGATCTCCTGTTTCCGAAAGACAAACTCATGGAGAAAATACACACAAAAACGGGCGAATGGTTCAACCGATCAAAACTTATGGAAGATATCTTCAGGTTAACCGATGTGTATACAAATAACGGCTATGCATTCGCAAACATCAATCCTGAAACAGCCGTCAACGATACGGACAGGACCGTTGCTGTAGTTTTTCAGATCAGTAAGGGAATGCTGACCTACATAAACAGGATCACGATAATCGGAAATACCAAGACAAGGGATAAGGTTATACGGAGGCAGATGCAGGTATGGGAAGGCGAGCTTTACAAGGAAAACGAAATCAAGGCATCCAAGGAGCGTATCAATGCGACAGGTTTTTTTGATAATGTCGATATAAGCACGTCAAAGGGTTCAACCGAAGATAATGTTGAAAAGATGGACCTCGATGTGAAAGTAAAAGAAGGCCATGGAGGCATGGCCATGCTCGGCGGCGGATACAGCTCTTACCAGCAATTTTTTGTTACCGCGCAGATCCAGCTTCAGAACCTCGCCGGCCTTGGAACCCAGCTCAGCCTTATGGCCCAGGTAGGAGGTATTACCAAGCAGTACAGCATATCTTATTTTGATCCGTATTTCTTTGATTCGAAATGGTCTATGTCTACAAGTCTTTACAATATGTCGAACATCTATCCCGGTTATACGACCAATGATAACGGCGGCACCTTCCAGCTCGGTTATTGGCTCATTGACCGATTAAGGATTTATGCGAATTATGGGTTTGATGATGCCTATTTTTCGAGTATCAGTAATGCATATTCCTACCTGCTCCAGAATGGATCGACCAGTGCCGTGACCCTGGGTTTTGTGCAGGATACGAGGGACAATCCGTTGTATACGACAAAGGGCTCTATCCTGAGCGGATCAACGGAATTTGCAGGCGGGCCGTTCGGGGGCGATTTTACCTTTATTAAGTTTGATGCTTCAGCGTCGAAATATTTTCCCTTGCCGCTTGACACGGTATTCATGATAAACGGAAGGATAGGATATGGATTTGTACCGGGCGGCGGGATCCTGCCCTTTACCAGCAGGTATTTCCTCGGAGGCATTAATTCTCTCAGGGGGTATAATTACAGAACGGTCGGTCCCGAGATGCCGGCACTGCTGAGCAACACCGATCCTCTTGCACCGACAACACAACTTATGTATGGTGGTAACAAGATGATAGCGACAACAATGGAGTTTGTGTTCCCCTTGATCAAGGAAGCAAAAATAGACGGTGTTCTGTTCTTTGATACCGGTAATGCTTATGCGGAAAACCAGGGCTATTTATCATCGCCCCTGCAAATGGGGTACGGCTTTGGGATAAGATGGTTTACACCCATTGCTCCGTTCAGATTTGAATGGGGCTTCCCTCTCAACCCAAGGCCCACGGATCAACCCAATGTATTTGAATTTTCGATCGGAACATTTTATTAATAGTTAAGGAGGAAAAATGAAAAAGATTATAACGATACTCGTTGTATCAATGATTTTACTGACAACAGGATTAAAAGTTTATGCTGCAGATACTGCCACCAAGATAGGTTATATCGATCTGCAAAAGATCCTTCTCCAGTCGGACGAAGGTAAACAGGCAAAGGTTGCCCTTGAGAAGCAGTTTGCATCAAGGAAAAAAGAACTGAATCAAAAAAAACAGGAACTCGAGGATATGCAGAAGTCCCTTGAGACCCAGAGCTCCATGCTCTCCCGTGATGCCCTTGTCCAGAAGCAGGGGGAATTCGTAAAGAAAAGAGACGCATTCCTGAAACTCGTTCAGGAGTACGATAAAGAACTCCAGGAACAGGACGGCGAGTTGACAAAAAAGATACTTCTCCAGCTCCAGGACATCATAACAAAGATCGGCAAAGACGGTAACTACACCGTAATCCTTGAGAAGTCGCAGGGCGGGATACTGTATGCACCGGAAAACGAGGATCTGACCGACAAGGTAATGAAGCTTTTTAACCAGGAAACGGGAAAGCAGAGTAAAACGAACGACTGAGGTCAATGATGTACACCTTGAAAGAGCTTGCTCAGTTTATTAATGGCAGAGTAGAGGGTGACGAGAGCGTCGTAATCAATGATGTCGGTACGCTCGAAGAAGCAGACAACGGCGTTATCACCTTTATTTCCAATCCAAAGTACAGGCCTCTGGTCTACCAGACAAGGGCATCTGCTATTGTTACCGAGACTACCATTGAGGGCCTGAACATAGCACAGATTGTCGTAAAGGACCCGTACCTTGCATTTGCAAAGATTGTGGCAAGATTCCATCCACCCTCTCATCCTGATTGGGGGATAGACGGCAGGGCTTATATTGGAAGGAACACCCAGATAGGGAAGGATACCCACTTAGCTCCATTCTGTTATATCGATAATGATGTCCAGATAGGGAACAGGGTGCGCATCTATCCGCACACCTACATAGGCTACGGCAGTATTATCCATGACGATACGGTTGTGTACCCGAATGTATCCCTGTATCACCACACGGTTGTAGGCAAGAGATGCATTATACATGCAGGTTCTGTTGTCGGTTCTGACGGCTTTGGTTTTGCAAAGGACGGTTTGAAAAATGTCAAGATCCTGCAGATAGGGCATGTGGAGATAGGGGATGATGTGGAAATAGGCGCCAATACAGCTATAGACAGGGCATCACTGGGCATAACCCGTATCGGTAACGGCACAAAGATAGATAACCTTGTACAGATAGCGCACAATGTACGTACCGGTGAAAACTGCCTAATCGTAAGCCAGGCAGGTATATCCGGGAGCACACAGATTGGAAACAACGTAACCATTGCAGGTCAGGTGGGAATAATAGGTCATCTCAAGATAGGAGATTTTGTCATGATCGGTGCCCAGTCGGGCATTCCAAAAGATCTCCCTCCTCATTCGGTTGTATCGGGTACCCCGGCATTGAACCACATAGACTGGCTTAAAGCAGTTGCAGTATTTAAAGAATTACCGGAGATGAAAAGATTGCTCAATGAACTGAAGAAGCGTGCAGGATTAGACCAGACTACAGAGGAGAAAAAATGAAGATAGATAGTAAAGGCATCATGGAGCTCATACCGCAGAGATACCCATTCTTATTTGTCGATAGAGTTGAGGAACTCGTAATCGATCAAAAGATTATCGCTATAAAAAATATTTCTATCGATGAACCCATATTCCAGGGGCATTTCCCCGGTGCTCCGACCTTACCCGGCGTCATCATCATTGAAGCGCTTGCACAGGCAAGCGGCTTGCTTGCCGCAAAGTCCATGCCTGAAGGAATAGACGGACTGCCGTATCTTGTGGGGATAAATAATTTTAAATTCAGACAGCCGGTTGTGCCGGGCGATTGCCTCAGACTCGAGTCCATAATCAAGAGGCATATTAAAAATTTTACCACGTTTGTGTGTAAAGCCTATGTCAACGACAAAGTTGTTGCTGAAGGTGAAATGT
>DAHXOM010000133.1 GCA_027364825.1 bacterium
CGGTGTAATACTTTATCTGTTCATAACGGGCTAAATTTTCGTTTATTTCATCGACCTGTTTCTTGAGAAGTTCCTTGATCTTCGGATCAGCAATAAGTACCTTTCCGTCAGCCGGCTGAATACCGTTGTCCTTTGCATACATCCTGAGTTCTTTGAAGTCCGGTACAATCAGTGCGGCAATGTACTTTTTCCCGTCTCCAACAAGACACGCCTGATCGATATAAGGCTTTGCAATTAAAGAGAGCTCAATAGGGTGGGGCGCTATATTCTTTCCCCCGGATGTAACAAACAACTCTTTTTTCCGGTCCGTTATGCTCAAAAAGCCTTCTTTATCAAACTCACCGATATCGCCCGTCTTAAACCAGCCGTCTTCGGTAAACACCTCTTTTGTCGCTTCAGGCAGGTTCCAGTAACCTTTGAATATCTGCGGTCCCTTTGCCAGTATCTCCCCGTCTTCTGCAATTTTTTCCTCTGTCCAGATTACCGGCCTGCCTACGGTCCCGGGTTTTATCTGCAGTCTGTGTGCTACCGTAGTATAAGCGAGAGAAAGTTTTATGGCGCGAAGGGGATTTGTGTAGGGAGATTTGCCTTTTGCCTGCTGGGTAATCATCAGATCAACCGTCCATGCAACCATCTTTTTCTTAAACCATTTCAGGTTATCGACATCTACATCCCTGAATTCAGGCTCATTAAAGTTTATGACAGGCGCTGTTTCCGTGAGGCCGTAGCCCTCGTTGAGCTGAATACCGAGCGACCGGATAAACACGCAGACCTCTTTTGATAACTTTCCCCCGCCTGATACAGCGAGTACCAGCCGTTCCATTCCGGCCTGTTTCTTTATCCTGTTGAAGATAAGGATGTTTGCGAGAGAGAATTGCAGGAGATCGAGCTGCGGGAGACGTGTTCCGGTTGCCATACTGTTGGTAAACTTCTCTCCCTGACGAATCGACCAGTCGAAGAGTTTCCGGAGAAAAATATTCTGTCTTGAAAAGGCGGAGCGCACCATGTCGTAGGTTTTTTCGTAAAACCTCGGAATGCTGACAACGACATTCGGCCTTAATTCGAGCAGGTTCTTTTGAATCGTATCAAAGCTTTCGGCAAATGCAAGGGTGCCGCCTAATTTAAGACCGCTTACGTGATAGTCTGCGGTCCTTCCCATAACGTGGCAAAGGGGAAGATGGACAAGACTGAGCAGGTGCAGGTCAAGCTCCCTCACCCGTTTGAGCAAGGTAGAGTTGGAGCTCTGGTGTACATTGGCAACCCAGTTTCCCTGGGTAAGGATCACGCCCTTCTGCCTTCCGGTTGTTCCGGATGTATATATAATGGAAGCAACATCATCCGGCTTTACAGCCTGAATATGTTCTTCTATGGTTTTTCTGCTGCCTTTCTTTTGCCCTATTTCCATGACCTCGGTAAAGGTATACGTTCCTTCGGGTTTTTTGCCTTCCCAGGGGCCCATGGTGATAATTATTTTTACCGGAGATTCCTTGCCTGCTACTTTCAGGATCATCTCTGCCTTTTCCTGAGTAGATGCAATTGCGAACTTCGATCCGCTGTCCTTAAGCATAAACGCAAGCTCATCCTTGCTCAGGGTAGGATATAAGGGGACCTCGATGGCCCCGCATACCTGGAGCGCCTGATCCGATATGATCCACCGTGGTCTTGTTTCCGAGAATATGGCTGCCCTGTCTCCTTTGTTCAGTCCGAGGACAATAAGTCCTGATGCAAAATCAATGACTTCATCCTGGGTTTCTTTCCAGGTAATGGAGCGCCAGGTTGGTGTCGGCCTGCCTTCTTTATCGAATTTACCCATGAGGAAGACATATTTGTCCCCATAGCGCCGGGCCTGATTGTGAAACATACCGCAAAGGGTATCATTATTATATGACATAGAGCTCTCCTTTATCAGATAATCGACTTTTTCTATAACGCACAACCGCAGTCCGGTAAATCACCTTTTTAGAACATTTAAAAACATTTTTGGACTCGTTTATCCGGCCGCATACAAACAAATATGGGTAGAAAATACAATGCTCCTCAAGTGCTGTCAAGTTAAGGCTTAACACAAAAAATGCATTTGCAAAAAAGGGGAGTTTATGCAATGAGTGATTAGATTTTGCCTCAGACAGAGGCTCATCCGCCGAAGGAAGAGAGCCGTCCTTTGACGGGAATTGTTTCCAGAGAGGAATTATGAAGATACTCGTAACAGGGGCTGCCGGGTTTCTCGGCACCAATATAGTTCTCAATTGCCTGCAAAAGGGATGGAAGGTAAGGGCGTTTACCCTTGAGGGTTCTCCGGTAAACTATATTCAACGTCCTGATGTCGAAATACTGTATGGTGATGTAGCAGATGCCGGTGCTGTCAGAAAGGCAATGGGCGGGGTCGATGCCGTAATACACTGTGCAGGAGACACAAGTTTCTGGAAAAGGCTCTTTGAAAGGCAGAGAAGAACAAACGTAGAAGGTGTTAAAAATGTTATGCAGGCCGCACTTGAGCTCAAGATAAAAAAGGTCGTTCAAACCAGCACGGTGGATACGCTCGGTTATAACCCCGATGGACTTGCAGATGAGAACTGGCATTTGTATAATTATGCAGGCTGGGGGTACAATTACGGGGACACAAAAAGAGAGGGGCAGGCAATAGCCCTTGCCTATGCAAAACAAGGGCTTGACGTCGTCGTGATAAACCCCGGCAGCATGATAGGCCCGTATGATCATACCCTGCAGTTCGGAAGATTATTCATGGATATCAGGGATCACAAAATACCGGCGGTACTGCCCGGCGGTGCGCCATGGGCGCACGTCAACGAGGTGGCAAAGGCCCATATTGCAGCCCTGGAAAAAGGCAGGAGGGGAGAACTATATATCTGCGGCGGGATAAATGAGACGTATAGGACCGTGTTTGATGCAATAGCCGGCTCAATCGGGGTAAAACCACCGCGGTATACCATGCCGCCGTGGATGACGATAGCTTACGGCTATGCAATGGAATTCATAGCTGACTTTACGAACAAAAAACCGGATCTGAATCCCGGGCAGGCAAGGTACATGTCCGTATTCCCGAAATACGATTCTTCAAAAGCCGAAAGGGAGCTTGGTTTTGTTTCATTGCCTCTTACAACGATGATCGAGGATGCAAGGGACTGGTACCTGCAGAACGGATTTCTATAATTGCATTTTCCGGGTCAATAGTTGTTTCTTATAAATTTTCCTGTGGACAGTATGGCCCCGGCTATTCCCAGCAAAGCACTGCCTATGAGGATCGCTATTATAGTATTCATCGATATAAAGGCGACATTCATATTTATAAAAAGCGATCCCAGAGTGCTGTGTAATCTGTATAAGAAGAGCCTGTAAACAAGATACAAAAGCACAATGGAAATGCTGGTGCCGGTCAATACCTGGATCATACCCTCAAGCACAAACGGGACTTCTATAAATATATTGGTTGCACCGACCAGCTTCATGATCTCTATTTCATCTTTTCTCGAGAAGATTGATATGCGAATTGTGTTCGAGATGATAATAAAAATGGCGAACAGCATAAATCCGCCGATGCCTATGCCCAGCATCTTTACGAGAATCAATATGCCGGACACCTTCTGCGCTATTTGCGCTCCGTACTGGACATCGGTAATGCCCTGTATACTCTTTACGGAGGCAGCGATTTTATCTATGGTGTTATTGTTTAATACACTGTCTTTCACGGTAATTGCCAGATATGCCGGCAGCACGTCAGCGCTTACACCGTTTAGAATGCCCGCCTGTCCCTTGAGTTCTGCCCTGAATTGCTCTAAGGCGTCCTGCTTGGAATAATATTTTATATTTTTGATTCCGGTGTTGGCTTTTATGTGGTTTTCAATGGACGTCAGCCCGCTGTCGGTTATACCATCCTGCAGGTATGCAATAATCTTTATCCTGCCTTTCCATTCTCCAAGGACCGAGTTTACGTTGTTATAGATGATAAAGAAGATGTTCAGGATAAAAAAAGCTACTGCAATGGTTATTATCGTCACGACATTGAGATAGAGATTGGATTTTATCCCTTTCAGGGTCGTCGATATGAAGTATGCTATTCTTTCAATAGGTTTCATGGAATAGGTTTATTAAAGCTCCTATTTCTCTATAATCCTGCCGTGCTCGAGGGTTATAATTCGTTTGTTGTAGGTTGTTATAAGACCCTTGTCATGGGTTGCAACCACTACGGTTGTACCCCGTATGTTTATTTCTTCAAAAAGCTTCATAATGTCGTTGGTAAGATCCGGGTCCAGATTACCCGTAGGCTCGTCTGCCAGAAGGATCGCGGGTTCATTAACGAGTGCCCTTGCAATGGACACCCTCTGCTGCTCTCCGCCGGACAGCCTTAAGGGATAGGCATTTAACTTGTGCTGGAGTCCGATCATCTTTAATATTTCCCATACCTTCTTTTTAATCCCCTTCCGGGACATTCCGAGTACCGCGAGTGTCAGTGCAACATTATCGAATACGGTCCTGTCCGGCAGGAGTTTAAAGTCCTGAAACACAACCCCTATGTTCCTCCTGAGGAAGGGCATTGCTGATTTCTTCAACCTTGTAACATTGTAACCGTTAATGATGATCTGGCCTTTTGTGGGCGGTTCTGCAAGGAACATGAGTTTTAAGAGTGTTGTCTTTCCTGCACCGCTTGGACCTGTTAAAAAAACAAACTCGCCTTTCTCTACCTGAATACTGATATCTTCTAAAGCCGCATTGCCCTTTAAATAGTGTTTATAGACATGGAAAAGTTGAATCATGATTCAGGGTTCATTTGTCTTCTGTTGTCTCAACAAGATAGTCGAGAATTACCTCGTCGAGGTTTTTTGTTTCATCATCGATGTTCAAGGCTTTTTCTTCCGGTTTTGATGTCTTTGCTTCCTGTGCTTTTGTGCCTTGTTCCTTTACAAGCTCCTTTACGAGTGTATGTGAGTCATACGAACCATCCCGCAATTCCATGACCATCTTTTTGTGCTGTTCTTTCATGATATCGGCAACGATCTTCTCAAGATCATTTATCTTTATTATATCCATATAGCTTGTTTTCTTTGTTGCTATGATATTGCCGCCGATGAAGAGATGGGTTATGATAAACGGATTTTCTCTGCCGCTGTCCTCGGTTTGTACATGAAAGGTAATCCCTTTGTGTATTATATTGTGATTATAGCCAAGAAGCATACTATTTTTTTTGTTTTCTCTCCAGATAGGTATCAATACTCAGCATAAAATCCTTTGTAAACACCAATGAAACCGCAACGATAAGGAACAGTATGTCCCTGAACAGTATTTCCGAGCCGACCTTCTCGTTCATACCGAATATATCGAAACAACCGCACTCCATGGAAATACCCCTGTGCATGTTTATCCCTATCGCAATGATGAATGATACGAGCAGCAAGCCTATTGCAAACGACGCCCCCCGTATGCCAAAACCGGCAATGAGCATAATGCCGGCAATCATCTCGATCCACGGCAGGGTGTAGGCAAAAATCTTTGCAAGCTCCATGGGAAGTATGTTGAAGTTTATAACCGTAGAAACGAGCACATCCGGATGGAGCAGCTTGCCATAGGCTGCTACCACGAATACAATGCCCAGCATTACCCTGAGTATGAAAACAATTACCGGTCTCATCAATGCAAAATTAATAATACATTTTCTTTCCATCTTAAGGCTCCTTTCCTACGGATATCGGAAGCCTGGCATCTATCCATCCAGGCCAACCCTCTGTCATGACGTATACGTTTGTATATCCAATCGCCATGAGATCTTTTGCCACATCAACGCTCAGTCCGCATCCTGTTCCATGACAGTAGGTAATGATCTTTTTGTCCTTTGTTAATAGTTTTTGATAGAGCGGGTAGTATTGCTGAAACCTATCATACGGTATGCTGATAGCGCCTTTTATATGACCTTCCCTGTACTCGGCGTTATCCCGTGAATCTATAAAGACAGCATCATTGTTTGTGTAGTCGCTGTATGCATCCTCTATGCTTATTGTTTTCATTGCGGATATCTGCTGCAGGTAGCTTTGCGGTACTATCAGTTTATCCGGTGTTTCCAGTTGCGGCATAACCGCGTGTATGAGTATGCCCACGACCAGGGAAATCACGTAGATTGCCGCAGTTATTATAAACACCGATTTCCACGACTTGTTTAAATTCATCTTTTTGCCTCCTCTATCCATCCACCGCCGAGGATCTCTTCATCTTGGTAAAATACCGCTGCCTGACCGGGAGTAATCGCCCTTTGAGGTGAATCAAATTTTATCATTATCATAGTGTCTTTTTTGTTCACGAATGCCCGTTTTTCTGTATGTCTATATCGAATCCTGACGTTTGCGTAACACGGGAAATCCGGTTCCTTTCCTGCTATCCAGTGTACGTCTCTCACCGTGCAGGTATCAGACATAAGACCATCACCCGTGTCAACCATTATGCTGTTGTCAGCAACATTTTTCTTTATAACATAAACGGGTTCGTTTGTATATACGCCGATACCCTTCCTCTGTCCTATGGTGTAAAATTGCAGGCCTTTATGTGTCCCGATGGTTGTGCCGGCACGATCGATAATTTTTCCCTCGCGCAGCTCGATGTTCGTGTACGTGCTGCTGAATTCCTTGAATCCACCGGACGGCAGGAAACATAATTCCTGGCTGTCTTCTTTTTCGCACGTGATCAACTCTGCATCCCTTGCGATGTCCCGCACGGTGTTTTTGCCGAGGTCACCCAGAGGGAAGAGGATCCTTGAAAGTCTTGCCTGGTCAAGCATAAATAAAAAATACGACTGATCCTTGCTGTGATCGAGCGCCTTTAAAAGATGGAATCCGTTCTCATCGGCACGAATGCGCGCATAATGACCGGTCGCAACATAGTCATAGGTATTCTTCAATGCATAATCCATCAGCAGGCCGAACTTGAGAAGGTCGTTGCAAACAATGCAGGGGTTTGGAGTCCTTCCTTCGGACAATTCCTGCAGGTAATATCCGACGACTGATTGTCTGAATGCTTCCTGCATGTCAATCACCTCGAAATCAATACCGAGTTGTTGTGCGATGGTTCGGGCATCATGGAGATCTTCTGTCGAACAGCACGGGTTTTCAGCGTTGTATGCCCATAGCTTTAAAGCAACGCCTTTTACCGTATAACCCTGCTTTTTGAGCAAAAGGGCTGCCACGGAACTGTCGACCCCTCCGCTCATGCCGAGCAGAACGCTTTTCTGATGACCTTGTTTTAACATATCCTTTGAATTTATAATAGAACGAAACAATATTCAAGCAGTCTTAATACCTTAAATCTCTGTTTTGTTGCATTGAACATTGTATGATGTTAACAAATTTAATTTGAAGGAGGCTTTTTATGATCACAAAAATTGCAGTACTCGGTGCAGGACAGATGGGCAGCGGTATAGCCCAGGTCAGTTCAGTTTCAGGGATGGATGTTCTCCTGTACGATATAAAGGAAGAGTTTGTACAGAGAGGCATCAAGAATATACAGGCAAGCCTTGACCGGTTCGTTCAGAAGGGAAAGCTTTCCGCTGTTGACAAAGACACCGCAATAAACCGCATAAAATTAACGGTAAATTTTTCAGATATAGCAGGCGCACAGTTTGTCATCGAGGCAATACCGGAAGATCCGGTGATCAAGCTGGATACATTCAAGAGGCTCGATGCACTGCTCAAACAGGACGTCATCCTCGCTTCGAACACATCATCCATATCAATAACCCGCTTAGCGGGTATGACCGCAAGGCCGGATAAGATTATCGGTATGCACTTTATGAACCCGGTGCCTGTTATGAAGCTGGTGGAGGTTGTCAAAGGTATAGCGACATCGGAAGAAACCCTGAATACAACCCTCGAACTTGCAAAACGGCTCGGTAAGACGACGGTTGTTTCAAAAGATTCCGCGGGCTTCATTGTCAACAGGATCCTTGCTCCGTGGATAAATGAGGCTGTTTATGCGCTGATGGAAGGCATAGCAACGCCCGGGGATATTGATACGGCGATGAAGCTTGGGACCAATGTACCCATGGGTCCGCTTGAGCTCGCCGATTTTATCGGCCTTGATACAATGCTTGCAATCCTTGAGGTGCTGCATAATGATCTCGGTGATCCGAAATACCGGCCGTGCCCGTTACTGCGGAAGTATGTGGAAGCCGGCATGTTGGGAAAAAAGAAAGGTATAGGGTTTTATAAGTATTAGGAGGTTGTATGGAATTTAAAACAATAAAGTTGGAATTTGACGGTGCAATTGCAACCGTTATTCTGAACAGGCCTGAAGTGTTAAATGC
>DAHXOM010000142.1 GCA_027364825.1 bacterium
CTGAGTGTCAAGCTGCCGGCAGCACGTTCTTTGAACCCAAACGCTGAGAAATGACAGCACCATGCGTTATCATCTGTCCAGCATCTTTCTTATTTTTTCCAAAAGGTCTTTCGGCGAGACAGGTTTAAGGATGAAATCCATTCCCTCGTCGAGCAATTGCTTCTTGCTGAGCATATCCATCGTATAACCGCTCATAAAGAGCGTCCTTACCTCGGGGCTGATCTTTCTGATCTCCTCAGATGCCTCTTTGCCGCTTTTCTTCGGCATTAACATGTCGAGGATTACCAGGTGAATCTTCTCCCTGTTTTCCAAATATTTGTTGATCGCATCTTCCCCGTCCTCCGCGGTTATGACACGGTAGCCGAATGACTCAAGGACAAGCCTTGCCAGCTTCCTTAACGCCTCGTCGTCCTCGGCTACGAGTATGGTCTCTGTTCCGCCCTTTATTGAGTCAATGGCCTCAGGTTCCCGTCCTTTTGCCGCCCCCTCTTGCACGAGAGGCAGAAATATTTTAAAGGCGCTCCCCTTTCCCTCTTCGCTGTAGGCCTGTATATATCCGTTATGTTGTTTCATTATTCCGTAAGCGATCGAGAGCCCAAGCCCTGTCCCCTCGCCGATCCCCTTTGTGGTAAAAAACGGCTCAAATATCTTCTTCTGCGTTTCCGGATCCATCCCGGTCCCTGTATCAGTTACCGCGATAAGGGCATACGTCCCTGTCTTGCCGTATCCATACGCCGAAATATACTCATCATCCACTTTCTTGGTTCCCGAACTGATCGTCAGCCTTCCCCCCTTTGGCATTGCATCGCGGGCATTCGAAGCAAGGTTCACCAACACCTGTTCAATCTGTCCGGCATCCGCCATCACGGTCAGTTTTTCGCCTGTCAGCTCAGTGGTAAAAACGATATCTTCACCTATAATCCGGGATAGCATTTTTTCGATGCCCAGGATCAGCTCGTTGACATTAACGGGCTTCATCTCCACAACGTGTTTCCTGCTGAAGGCAAGCAGCCGCTTCGTGAGAGTTGCCGCCTTGTCCGCGGCAGCGAGGACCTCATTCATATGCTCTTTTGAAAGGCTATCGGTTTTCATGCCATCCAACACCATTGATCCGTATCCCATGATCACATTGAGGATATTATTGAAATCGTGGGCAACGCCCCCGGCAAGCGTTCCAATCGCTTCCATTTTCTGGGCGTGCAGAAGCTGGGCCTGGAGCTTCTTTTGTTCGGTAACATCCAAGACCATGCCCGAGATCGTGCCATCCTCAAGAGTTGAGTTCAGAATTATATGTATTGTTTTTCCTGTCTTCGATATGGTGTCAAGTTCAAAGTTACTCACCTTGCCGTTTTTCTTCAGTTCGTCCAGGAAAGCCGCTCTATCTTCAGGATTTTTATATCGCGCTAAAATATTTTCAGACATCATCTCTTCTGGAGAATCGAATTCGAACGTAGCTGCCAAAGCCTTATTGACATATAAAAACCTGCCTGCGAAATTCGCTTTATATATGCCGACAGGGGCGTTGTCCACAAGGTTGCGGTATTTTTCTTCAGAAATTTTCAGGGCTGCTTCCGCCTCAACTCGTTCCGTGATGTCCTTAAAGGTCACAACTGCGCCGACCAGCTTATCAGCCTCGAACATCGGCGTACTGGCATATTCTACAGGGAAACTTGTGCCGTCTTTTTTCCAGAACCTCGTATTATCGGCTGAGCCCGAATCCCCCTCATCAAACAGGTAATTGAGGCCGCATTCCTCTGCAGGGAGAGGTGTTCCGTCCGGTCTGGAATGGCACCATGTGGAATGACGGTGTTTGCCAATAACTTCCTCAATCTCATATCCCAACATCCGGACGCCTGCAGGATTTATGAATGACACCTTCCCTTCTAAATCAAGGCCATAAATGCCTTCGGCCGCTGAATTCAGTATCAACTCCATTTTGTAAGAAAGTTCTTTCATCGCGGTTTCAGCCTGTCTGCGTTCGGCAATTTCATCGTTCAGACGCGTGTTCGAAAGAATGAGCTTTTCAACCTGCTTTTTTAAAATGCCGTTAAGATTTTTGTTTTCGTCCAGCGTTTTTGTCAAACTGGGCAGCGAGATGGCTTTGGGTATGAGCGGGATAAGCAATATCGCGGCAACGACTGAAACAAATGCGGTAATCGCTTTAATGACCCCTTCTTCCCAATATTTGGGCACATATATGGTATAGGCAGCGAATAAATGTGTTGTCCCGCAGGAAAGAATGAAAATGCCGAACAACAGGAACACGAGCGGAAAGGGTGCATCGCGTCGTTTATAAATAAAATAAAAGAGCGCGATTGCGATGGCATAATAGGCAAGCCCTGTAATGACGTCGGATATGACGTGGAGCCTTATCAGGCCGGGTTCCCATAACAAGCAAAAGCCATGCGCCATATAATTACTCGTATCATGTCCGGACATGTTTGCCTCCAAAGCAGTGTTTCAAGTAAAAAAATCACTACTTCAATAACAGTCCTATTATACTATTTCTATAAGTCGATTATACCGAGTTTGTCCACTTGCACAATTTATTTTACACGCTCGGAAGGTCAGGACAAATCTCTGCTCCCCATATAATTCACAATAGGTTCACTGCATCAGCGGAGATTCTGATTCCGCCTCACGCCGCCGTCGGCTTGCACTTCAAAACCGCACTCCATCCATACAAGCTCTTGTATCCTGACCAATTATCTGCGTATAAATCAGGGTCTTGGTAATATCCCTATGCCCAAGCCATTCCCTTAATACGGTAACGGGAACGCCAACAACAGGTTGACCTGATGGTTGGATTTCTGAATTCCGTTAGAAAATGAGGCAGAAAATAAAAAAGAGGCTACGGTTGATACCGTAACCTCTTGATTAGTTTGGTAGCGGGGGCCGGATTTGAACCGACGACCTTCGGGTTATGAGCCCGACGAGCTACCGGACTGCTCCACCCCGCGATGTGAGAATGCATAATAAAGCACCGGTTCCAGGATGTCAAGAAAATTGTCGGACTTTCGCCGTTTTATCTTCCATTTAGTAAAGAAGATCAAGTGTCGATCCGATATATAAGCTATGACGCCTCCGGAATTGGATATTGGAGACGGATTAAGCCTTTTCGGACCCCTTATATCATACAATCCTCAGGTTTAAACGAGACTCCGATTATGCCCGTCAGCCAAACTTTCGTTGACAAAGAGGTTTTTGATACTCTATAATATAAACTAATGCAGAATCCAGGCGAGAATACTGTGATCGAGACATTAGGCGTGAAGTTGAGCGTGATACGCTGCACAACGCTGATCTGTGCGATCGCGGCTGTGCTTTGCATTGCCGGCGAGCGTGCTTTCGCCGATATCTATCAGTATACGGACGAAGCCGGTGTCGTCCACTTCAGTAATGTGTCTGTCCCTTCCAACAAGCGCGTAAAGCACCTAAGAGTCAGGCCGGAACCGAAGCAAATCGCCTATGCAAAGCGGACGTCTTCCCCGCGGTATGCCCGGCAAAGGACAGTTTCGTCGGACAATATGCCGAGCGCCTACACGGAGATCATCAACAACGCCTGCGACAGGCACGGCGTCGACCCGGCGCTGGTCCATGCAATCGTCAAAGTGGAATCAGACTTCAACCCCTATGCAATGTCCCGGAAAGGCGCCATGGGACTCATGCAGCTCATGCCGCAAACCGCCGTCAACATGAACATTCGGAACATCTTCAGTCCTGATGAAAACATCGACGGAGGGGTGAGATATCTCCGGTACCTGATCGACCGGTATGAAGGAAATCTGTCGCTTGCACTGGCAGCCTACAACTCCGGAGAGTCGGCTGTCAAAAAGTGGGGAACTGTCCCCCCCTACCCCGAAACACAGAACTACGTGCAGAGGATCCTCAACCTGTACAATGGGACCGGCGGAAGTATACGCAGAAGCTCGCTTACGCCGCGCTATACGATCTTCATCGGCTACGGCGATGACGGCGCGCTCGTGCTTACCGATGACCCTTCAAAACAG